>NZ_JBFUCL010000347.1:0-3904 GCF_056405255.1 Agromyces sp. P1_H4
CGTAGGCGGCGAGCGGCGCCGGGTTGCCGAACGGGCCCGGACCCATCGTCGCGGCGCGCCGAGCGAGCGGGATGGCGCGGCCGGCGTCGCCGAGGCGGTGGAGCTCGTGGGCGATGGTGAGGAGGGTTCGCGGATCCACCGGGTCGAGCGCGTCGTCGAGGGCTGCGAGGAGCGGGTCGAGGGGATCCTCGGCACGAGCCGACGCGAGTGACGCCCGCGCCGTCGCGCCGTCGCCGAGCGAGCGGAGCGCCACGACCCGCGCCGCCACGGCCTGCCCGCTGCCCGGATCGGCGCGCACCGCGGCATCCGCGAACCCGAGGGCGCGTTCGGCGTCGCCCGACCGTTGCGCGAGCCGTGCGCGTCCGAGCGAGGCGGGCAGGGCGACGGCGCCGTCCCATGAGGCCTTGCCGAACACGTCCGCCGCGTCATCCGATCGCCCGAGCCGTTCCAGTACGAGGCCGCGCAGCAGGTGGGCGTCGCCGCGTTCGGGATTGAGGTTGCGGCGCGAGAGCCGTGCCATCGCGAGGTCGAGGTGGTCGAGGGCCTCCTCGAGGTCGCCGCGGTCGTGCGCGAGCCGGGCCAGGGCGAGACGGGCGCGCGAATCACCCGGGTCCCGTCGCACCGCCTCGGCGAAGTACGGCTCGGCGGGCCTCGTGGGATGACGGTACTGCACGAGGTGCACGCCCGTCAGCACCAGCTCGTCGGCACTGGCGATCTCGGCCGGGGCCGGCGGCTCGGTCGCCACCCACGGCTCACCGGCCGGCACCGCGTGCGCCCGCCAGCGCACGAGCTCGCGCCCGCTGTCGATGACGGTGACGACGAGGTCGTCGCGAGTGGCGGATGCCTCGAGCTCCACCTCGGTGACGAAGGGGTGCCCGGGCTCGATCGGCAGGGTCCACTCGGCGATCACGGCTTCCGCCCGCCGCAGCTCGACCCGCGCGGAGGCGTGCACGCCCGTCGTCGCGACACCCAGCCGCACGCGGCATCCGTCGACCTCGAGACCGATCGCCGCGTCGAGCGTCGCCTGCACCGCCGGGCCGATGTCCTGGATCGGGTACCAGTACTGGCGGAATCGCCGCGTCTCGCCCGGCTGCAGCCAGCTGAAGTCGGGCTGGTTGTCGGTGAAGACGCCCGCCATGAGCTCGACGTACGGGCCGTCGCCGTCGGTGAGGTGCCGATCCCAGGCGCGCCCGACCTCGCCGTCGCCCCAGGTCCACTGCTTCTTGCCCGGGGCGATCGCCCGGTCGGCCCAGTGCACGAACCCGGCTCCGGCGTCGTGGTCGTAGCCGCCGAAGAAGTCATCGGCCGTGTCGGTGACCATGTACGACGTCGGCACGGGGATGTTCGCGTACACGTCGAGGCGATCGGCGCCCGGCCGTTCGGCCGCGAGAGCCGGGTAGTCCACGCCGTAGTACGGCCGGTCGGCGCGGGGGAAGGCGGTGATCGCACGGCGCGCGTGATCGGCGACGTAGCGCACGTCGGTGGGGAAGAAGGACTGGTAGTGCTCGTGCGAGCGAGCGGCGACGTTCGCCCACCAGAGGAAGGACTGGGGTGCATCCGTGCGGTTCACGAGGCGCGCCTCGAGTTCGATGAGCGCCGAGTCGCCGCGCAGGCGGATGCCGTGGCTGCCGCGCATCCGCTGCAGCTGGTCGAGGTCCGAGTGCCACACCGTCACGGATCCGTCGTCGTGGCGCTCGAGGCGCGTCTCGACCGGGAGGAAGGTCGCCGGGCGGTGGTGCTGCGGCCAGTTGAACTCCACGCCGCCCGAGACCCAGGGGCCGGCGAGCCCGACCAGCGCCGGCTTGATGACGTTGTTGCGGTAGAAGAAGTCGTAGTCGCGAGTCTTGTCGTAGCCGATGTGGATCCGTCCGCCCAGCTCGGGCAGGAGCACCAGCCGCACCCAGCGGTTCTCGAGGTGGATCGCCCGCCAGGTGCGCGGCGCGCGCCCGGGCAGGATCCGGTCGGTGAACGGGATCGGGTAGACCGCCCCGCTCGAACCCTGGTACACGCGTCGATCGAGGAAGAGCGGGTAGCGATCGGGCGCGGCAGGCTCGTAGGTGTCGATCGTGAGCGGCGCCTCCCAGCAGGCGACGCCGCCCGCCGCGATCGCCTCGCGCTGCTCTTCGGGCGCATCGGGCAGCACGATCCTGGGGTTCTCGTCGGTCACGGGCTCCACGCTACGCGCGGGCCCGATGCGCGGACATGGCCGATCGTGGGGCGCGCATGGACGATTCGACACCATGGGATCATTGACGGATGGAGCGGCGCGACGGGTTCGAGCACCAGCGGCTGTGCGTCGTCCCGCGCCCCGCCGTCGCCGAGGCGCTCGCGCGGCCGGTCACGCGCCGACTGGTGGTGACGGATGCCGGGTGGTTCCCCCGCGCGGACGGGCATCTCCGCGTTCGTCCGGCCGGGGCCGACGAGGCCATCGTCATCGTCTGCGTGGCCGGCGCTGGATGGGTGGACGTCGATGGCACGCGGGTGCGCGTGACCCCGTCGACCGCTGCGCTGATCCCGCCGCGCGCGCCGCACTCGTACGGGGCCGATGCGGAGGACCCATGGACGATCTGGTGGTGTCACGTGCGCGGCAGCGATCTCGGCGACCTGTGGGCCGCGATCGGCGCGGACGCCGCGCGTCCCCTGGTGTCGCTGCGCGCCGTCGATCGGGTCACGGTGCTCCTCGATGAGATCGTCTCGGGCCTGGAGCGAGACCAGTCCCCGGCTCGGCTGTTGTCGGTGTCGGGCATCGCGTGGCGGCTGATGACTCAGCTCGCGGTCGACCGGAAGCTGCCCGAGCAGGGCGAACCGCTCGAGCGGGCGATGCGGTACCTCGAGGAGCGCATCGACGGCGGCATCCGGGTGTCCGACCTCGCCCGGCTCGTCGGGGTCTCGACGTCGCACCTCGGCGCGCTCTTCCGCGACGCCACCGGCGGCGGGGTGCTGGCGTACCACACGGGGCTCAAGATGGCGCGGGCCCGCGGCCTGCTCGACACCACCGACCTGCACGTCGCCGAGGTCGGGCGCGAGGTCGGGTACGCCGACCCGTTCTACTTCTCGCGGCAGTTCAGCCGCGTGCACGGCATGAGCCCCACCGACTACCGCGTGCATCGCAAGGGCTGACGCGGCATTGACGGCCTCGCCGGTGCGCGGATACCGTCGCAGGGTGCGACGAGCGGATGTGGCGACGACCGGGTCCTGCAGTGCGCCGTCCGGAACACGTCCATGATCACCGTCGAGGGCCTCCGCGGCATCCACATCTTCGCGCCCCTCTCCGACGCGGCCCTCGAGTACGTCGCCGGCGCCGTCGAGGACATCCACCTCGTGCCGGGCGAGTACTTCGCGCACGAGGGCGACGAACGCGCGCTGTTCGTCGTCGTCGAGGGCCGCGCGGAGATCACCAAGGTCGTGAACGGCGAGGAGCGGGTGATCGGGATACGCACGCCCGGCCGGTTCTTCGGCGAGGTGCCGATGACCCTGAGCACCCCGTTCCCGGCGAGCGGACGCGCCGCAGAGGCATCCCGCATCCTGAAGCTCGACGTGACGGCGTTCTACACGTTGGCGGCCATGGCCCCGTCGATCCCGGCCCGCGTCGCGGAACTCGCGCGACGCTACCTGGAGTCGCTGCAGGTGATCGCCGCCGAGCAGCCCGACATCGAGGTGCGGCTCACGGGTCCCCGACACGATGCCGCGACCCATGGCACGGCGACCTTCCTCACGAGGAACCAGGTCGCCTTCGAGCGGGTGACCCTCGAACGCCCGGCAGAGGGCGAGGCCTACCCGATCCTCGAACTGGCCGACGGGACCCGGTTGGCGGCCCCGACGATGCGCGAGGTGGCGGATGCCGCGGGGCTCGACATCGAGCCCGCGTCGGCCGACTACGACGTCGTGATCCTCGGCGGAGGGC
>NZ_JBFUCL010000348.1:0-3892 GCF_056405255.1 Agromyces sp. P1_H4
CCGGCGGCTTCGTCGCGGCCGGCTCGAACGAGACGACGCACCAGCGGGCGACGGCGCAGATCGAGGCGCTCACGAGCACGGCGCGGTCGCTTCGCGGGACTGAGCGGGATGTCGCGTCCCTGCTCGCCGCCGAGGCGTACCGGAGGTGGCCCGACGACCCCCGCACGCACGCCGCACTCATGGGGGTGATGACCCAGTCGCATGGCCTCCTCTCGACCACCTATCTCGACGAGGTCGAGAACATGGCGGGCGTGCTCGTTCCCGGAACACGAAACGCCGTCGTCATCACCTCCGACGGCGACGTGTCGACCTACGACATCGAGTCCGGAGACCGCGTACGCCGTCTCGAGATGCCTACGACCTCCAACCAGATCGATTCGCGGCGCGGGCCGGCCGTGAGCGGCAACGGAGAGCGGGTCGCATATGCCGAAGGAACCTTCGATGACCAAGGCGAACCGATCGAGATCCGACTCCTGGTCGCCGACGTCGAGAGCGGGGACCTCGTACTCCCGCCGATGGTGGTGGACTACCCCATCAGCTCCATCACCATGAATGACGAGGGCGACACGATCGCGGCGATCGACCGGGTCGGGACAGTGCACCTCATCGATGCGAACACCGGCCTCACTCGTACCGTGACCGGCACGTCCATCCACGAACCGCAGGGGAACAGCGATCGGGCCGGAGTGGTTCGCTTCACGCCCGCCGGACGCCTGCTGTACGGCACCTTCGAAGGGCCACTGCTCGTGATCGACCCGAGGTCCGCCGTCGTCGTGACCGTGGTGTCGATGCCCCAGGAGTCGACGAACGTCTCCATGGCCGTGCTCTCCGACCTGCGAATCATCACGACCGGCGACCGTCGGATCTCCGCGGTCGACCTCGCCGCAGCGGAGGTGGAGTGGTCGCAGCCGTTCGCGACGGCGAGGATGGAACCGTGCCCCTGGGTGACCGCGTCCGTCGAACTCGGCACCCTGTACTGCGGTGACCACTTCGGCGGCATCGAGGAGCGGAGCCTCGAGACCGGCGCGCCGACCGGGCGCTCCTTCCACCCTCAGCTCGGCCTGGTCGGGAGCATGTCCGTGGTCGGCGAAGGTCGCGAACTCATCAACGTGGGTCGCGGCACAGCCGCCATCACACGATGGGGCCTTGACGGCTCCGGTGCCGTCACCCGGGTCCTCGCCCCCGGGTGGCTGATTCGCGACCAGTATTCACCGACGGGATCGAGCCTCGTCGTCGCCCGCCGCACCGATGGGGTGGAGTCGTGGGAGGACTACCGCGAGTTCGCGCTGCTCGACACGCGCACGGGGAAGCTGACCCTCCGCGTTCCTGCCCCCTCGTACGGCGTCTCCTGGGCGGGCGAGACGACCCTGGTCGGCGACTTCGGCGGCGTCGGGCCGCACCGAACGGGCTTCCTCGACGTCCGTACCGCTGAATCGTTCGCTGGCGATCCACTTCCCGATGACGCAGTGGGGGTCTGGATGAACGCCCAGGGCGATCGGATGTACGTCGGCCGGCCCGGCGGCGAGATCTGGACCATCGACCCGGCGACCGGCCGCCGCATCGAACCGACCATGCAGACCGACGGCGGCGATCCCGCCTACATCTCGACGAGTGCCGATGGCAGCCGCGTGCTCGTGACGAGCTGGAACATGGAGTACACGCCGGATTCGATCCTGTTCGACGCGGAGACCGGCGAGCGGATCCAGGTCGGGCTCGTGGGAGTCGGCGTGACCGCGCTCGCGGAGCGCGGGGAGGTCGCAGGAGTGATCGGCAATGAATCCATCGTCCGGTACGACGCCGACACGTTCGAGCGGATCGGCGCGCTTCCCGGCGGCTCCGGTGGCCTCGATACGGTGAACGTCAGCCGCGACGGCCGCATCCTCAGCACCTACGCATTGAACGACACGGTCTCCGTATACGACCTGGCGGGCGGCGTGCAACTGGGCGATCCGATCCCGGTACTCGGCGAGTGGAACGATCCCGGAGGGTCGAAGTACTCGGGAGTGCTGCGCGCCGACGGCGAGGAGCTCGCGGTCAACGTGCCGGCGGGCATCGCGGTGTGGGACCTGCGGCCGTTGTCGCACGCGAAGGCCGCGTGCGCGATGGCGGGTCGCGACCTCACGCGGGACGAATGGCTCGCCTACCTGGGCGACCTCGGCCCCTACCGTTCGACGTGCGGCTTTGCGACGGCCGAACCGGGGTCCGAGCCGACGGGCTAGCGACCCCGACGGCCCCCGCGGCAACCGATCCCCGGAGCGGTCATGGCCTACGCCCGGCGCGAGGCCTCGACCGCGGCACGCACGATCGCGGCATCCGTCGTGTCGAACCCGACCTCACCGCCGCCGGGACCACTCGCTCCCCCATGCGTCGCATGCGTCCGCGCCGAGAGGTGCACCGCGTCGACGCCGGCCGCGGCCAGCGCGGCGATGTCCTCGATGCGCACGCCGCCGCCGGCCATGACCTCGACGGCGCCGCCCACCTCGGCCACCATGCGTGCGATCACCTCGCGTCCGGCACGGCAATCGGCCGCGCCGCCCGACGTGAGCACCCGTCGCACGCCCGTGCCGGGCAGCGCCGCGACGGCGGCCAGCGGATCCGCGGCGGCATCGACGGCCCGGTGCACGGTGACGTCGAGCCCCTCGGCGGCGTCGATGAACGCCGCGATCGCGTCCAGGTCGAGCGCACCGGCATCCGTCAATGCACCGAGGACGACGCCGTGCGCGCCGAGCGACCGCGCCATGCGGATGTCGCGCCCGATGAGGTCGAGCTCGTCGGCGTCATAGACGAACCCGCCGCCGCGCGGGCGGATGAGCACATGCACGAAAGACGCGACGGATGCCGCCGCGGCGACCTCGACGGTCGCCTCGACCAGTCCCGCCGACGGCGTCAATCCGCCCAGGCCGAGCGCCTGGCAGAGCTCCACCCGGGTCGCGCCCGCCTCGAGCGCGATGCGCGCGCTCGCGGCATCCTGGACGGCGATCTCGACGGGGAGGAATCGTGGCACCCCGTCACACTACCCACCCGGGGCACCGCTGTCGTTCGACTCCGATCCGGTGTTCGCGGCACCTTCACTGACTGCCCGACGGCAGGCCGTGGAGTCCGCGCGGATCGACATCGTTGACGGGCGAGAGATTCCGGGGTGGCGCCGCGGCGTGCACCTCGGCCGTCGGTGGCGTGGCGGCCCCGTTCGGGACGCCGTGGCGGCCTCGAGGGTCGATGTCGGCGATCACCGGCATCCGTTGCATCCGTTGGGCTGCCCGTGTCTGCTGTGACAGTGCCAGCGGGCCATGCAGGCCGCGTGGGTCGATGTCGTTCGAAACCAGGCGTCTGGGCTCGAGGGCGCCGACCGGTCCCTCGAATGGATCGACGGGTGCGCTCGCCTGGGCGGCGCATCCGACGAGGGCGGCCGCAACGAGTGCCGCTGCTGCCGCGGAACGGGCGATTCGGGTGATGTTCGTGGTGTCCATGGGCTGAGCGTGTCGTGCCGCGGTATCCGTCGGCATCGAGTGCGGTATCCGTGCGGTATCCGTCCGACCCGTGATCGTTGACGCGCCTCGGCACGCGAGGACAATGAGCACCATGAGTGTCGACGTCCTCGGGACACTCGTCATCGACGGAGGCCCGGTCAGTCCGCGCGAGCGGGCGGTGCTCGCCGCGCTGGTACTCGAGGTGGGTCGCTCGCTCTCGCCCGAACGCATCGCGGATGCGATCTGGGGCGAGGACGTTCCGGCAACCTGGGCGAAGCAGGTGCAGATCGCCGTCGCCCGCCTCCGCCGACACCCGGGCACGCCGTCCATCACGACGACGCCTGAGGGATACCGCCTCGACCTGGCACCCGACGCCATCGACGCGCAACGATTCGAGCGCTTGTCGACGAGCGGCCGGCAGCACC
>NZ_JBFUCL010000349.1:0-3887 GCF_056405255.1 Agromyces sp. P1_H4
GACGCCGGCGGGCCACGGCGGCCCTGCCGTCCGCGACGGTCGGCGGTAGGCTCGGAGTCGAGTACCAGCGCGGCGACCCCGCGTGCACACCCAGCGCGGCGATCCCGCGCGTACGAGGCAATGGAGCCCAACCGTGTCGATGACCCGACCCGACCACCTGCCCGACCACCTGATTGCGGAGGAGGAGCACGTGAAGCTCCCCGTCGACCCCGGCACCGCCACCCGTGTCGAGACCGACTCGCTCGGCACCGTGGAGGTGCCCGCCGACGCCTACTGGGGCGTGCACACGATGCGGGCGCTCGAGAACTTCCCGATCTCGAAGCGACCCATCTCCGTCTACCCCGAACTCATCCGGGCCCTCGCCTCTGTCAAGCAGGCCGCTGCGCGCGCCAATCGCGAGGTGGGCGTGCTGAGCGACACGAAAGCCGCCTTCATCGACCAGGCCTGCCAGCGCATCATCGACGGCGACTTCCACGACCAGTTCGTCGTCGGCGTCATCCAGGGCGGCGCCGGCACCTCGACGAACATGAACGCGAACGAGGTCATCACGAACGTCGCCCTCGAGCTCGCCGGCTACGACAAGGGCCGCTACGACATCCTCCATCCCATCGACGACGTGAACCGCAGCCAGTCCACGAACGACACCTACCCGACCGCGCTGAAGATCGCGCTGGCCTTCTCCCTGGCGACGCTCCTCACCGAGCTCGAGCTGCTGCGGCAGTCGTTCCTGCGCAAGGCCGACGAGTTCCACGAGGTCCTCAAGGTCGGTCGCACGCAGCTGCAGGATGCCGTGCCGATGACGCTCGGGCAGGAGTTCCACGGGTTCGCCACGACGCTCGGCGAGGATCACGCCCGGCTCACCGAGACCATCTGGCTGCTCTCGGAGATCAACCTCGGCGCCACGGCCATCGGCACGGGCATCACCGCCGACCCGGGGTACGGCGCGGCCGCGGTGCGCCACCTCAACGCGATCACCGGACTCAGCCTCGAGTCGGCGCCCGACCTCATCGAGTCGACCAGCGACGCGGGCGCGTTCATGTCGTTCTCGGGCTCGCTCAAGCGCAGCGCCATCAAGCTCTCGAAGATCTGCAACGACCTGCGGTTGCTGTCGTCCGGTCCGCAGGCCGGGTTCGGCGAGATCAACCTGCCGCCGCGGCAGGCGGGCTCGAGCATCATGCCCGGCAAGGTGAACCCCGTCATCCCCGAGGCCGTGAGCCAGGTCGCCTATGCGATCGCGGGCACGGATGTCACGGTGACCATGGCGGCGGAGGCGGGCCAGCTGCAGCTCAACGCGTTCGAGCCCGTCATCGCGCACTCGTTGCTGCAGTCCATCACCTGGATGCGGCAGGCGTGCTGGACCCTTCGAGTCAACTGCGTCGACGGCATCACCGCGAACGTCGAACGCCTCAGCGCCATGGTGGCCTCGAGCGTCGGCGTCATCACGGCCCTCATCCCGTTCATCGGCTACGGTGCGGCCTCGACGCTCGCGAAGGAGGCTCTCGCCACCGGTCGTCCGGTCGCCGACCTCGTGGTCGAGGCGGGCCTCATGACGCGCCACGACGTCGAGCGCCAGCTCGCGCCGTCGCGTCTCTCGGGTATCCACCCGGTCACGAGCGCGATCCCGGTGATCGACCTGCAGGGCGAACCGCACGAGTGAGCCGGCCGGCATCCGGCGCGCACGCTCATCGCACGCCGGATGCCGCGTGCGCCCCGTATGCGCGCCCGGGCTCGTCGCCCCGGGAAGGCGACGACGTCAGATGACGCGGCAGTGGGTGGTGAGGGAGCCGATGCCCTCGACCGACACGGTGACGGTCGACCCGTCGCGCAGGAACACCTGCGGGTTCCGCGAGTAGCCGGCGCCGCCAGGGCTGCCCGTGGAGATGAGCGTGCCCGCGGGGATCGTCGCCGAGCGGGAGAGGTACGAGATGATCTCGGCCACGCCGCGCACCATCTCGTTCGTCGAGGCGTCCTGCAGGATCCGGCCGTCGAGGTTCGTCGTGAGCCAGAGGTCCTGGGGGTCGGGGACCTCGTCGGCGGTCACGACGACCGGCCCCGTCGGGGTGAAGCCGTCGAACGACTTGCACCGCGACCACTGGGCCTCACTGAACTGCAGGTCGCGTGCGGTGATGTCGTTGACGACGGTGTAGCCCCACACGTAGTCGAGGGCGTCGCGCACGTGCACGCCACGGGCGGGCCGGCCGATGATGACGCCGAGCTCCGCCTCGTAGTCGACCTGCGAGGTGAGGTCCTCGGGCCAAGTCGTGGTGGCGCCATGGCCGGCGAGGGAGTTGGGCCAGAGGGAGAAGATCGTCATCGCGGTCTCGGAGCGGAGCTTCAGCTCCGACGCGTGGGCGGCGTAGTTCGCGCCGATGGCGATGACCTGCGCGGGCCGCAGCACCGCCGAGGAGTGCCGCAGCTCGGAGACGGGCGAGAGTTCGACGCCGGCGGCGAGAGACGCGTCGACCGCGGTGCGCACCTCGTCGAGCCCCTCGGGGCCGCGTTCGATGAGATCCTGCAGGTCGCGCGGCGCGCACTCCATGACCTCGTCGAGGAAGAGCGCCGACTCCGCCACCACCGCCGCGAGCCGAGGGGTCGTCTGGCCTTCGACTCTGAGGTGCGCGAATCTCACCTGTCTAGGCTATCGGCCGCCGGGCTCGCTCGTCTGTGCACGGCGTACAACGAAGGCCTCCTCGAGCGACGCGATGTCGACAAGCATGGCTACGCGGCGCGCCAGAGGTGCATCGACGCGTAGCTCCGCCATGGCGCCCACTGCGCGCCCTCGGCCGCGAGGCGGGACGCGTCTCCGGGCAGGCCGAGCGCGACGGCGCCGTTGCGCAGGGCGAGGTCGCCAGTGAGCAGCACGTCGGGCGCACGGGTGACGCGCATCGCCACGTACCCGGCCGTCCATGGCCCGATGCCGGGCACGGCGAGCAGGTCGCGGACCAGCTCGTCGCGCTCACGTTCGGGCGCCACGACCAGGTCGCCCGTGTCGAGCCGACGTGCGACGTCGACGATCGTGCGGATGCGCGCAGCCGGCCCGCGCAGCACCCGCTCGCCCTCGGCGGCGATCGCCGCGGCGGTGGGGAACAGCAGGGTGGGGCCGTCGCCGGCCTGGCCGCCACCTCCGTCACCGCGGATGCGATCCCCGAGTTCGGCGGCGAGCCGCCCGAGCGCCGTGCGGGCCGCCTTCACCGAGACCTGCTGCCCGATGAGCGCGCGGAAGACGAGCTCGTGGGGGTCGAGGCATCCGGGCACCCTGATGCCGGGCACGGCGGCGACGGATGCCGCGAGCCGCGGATCGGTCGACAGAGCGGCGTCGATCGCCACGGCATCGGCATCGAGGTCGAAGAGCCGGCGCACGCGGGCGACGAGCGGGGGGAGGTCGGCGAGCGTGGCGAGTCGCGCATGGACGTCGATGGCGGGGCTGCCCGCATCGCCTGCGGCCTCCAACCGCACGAGCGCCGCACCGCCCGGCAGCCGGAGCGTGCGCCGGTACTGCAGCGGCCCGGCCTCTTCGACGCCGCCGAGGGCGCGCGCGCCGAGCCACGCGAAGACCCCCGCGGCGTCGAAGGGCGCCCTGGCCGGGAGGCGGAGGTGCACGACGCCGACGTGGGCGTCGCCCGCGACCGCGTCGTCGTCGGGCTCGACCGCCGCGACCCTCGCCCGATCGCGGAGGCGTGCGGCCGCGCGCAGCTCGAGCGGGCTGCGCTCGTAGACCGCGCGGATGGTGTCGTTGAACTGCCGGATGCTGCCGAAGCCCGCCGCGAACGCGACATCGGCGACCGGCAGCGCCGTCGAGTTGAGCAGCGCGCGCGCCGTCTGCGCGCGGTGGGCCCGCGACAGCGCGAGCGGGCCCGCACCGAGCTCGGCGGTGAGCACCCTGGTGA
>NZ_JBFUCL010000350.1:0-7115 GCF_056405255.1 Agromyces sp. P1_H4
CCGCCGCGCCGCGCCGGGCCTCAGCCGAGCGAGATCGCGGTCCACGACACCGGCGGCAGGGTCACGGTGAGCTCGCCGCCGTCGATGCGCACGGAGTCGTTCGCCCGCGGGGCCACGCGCTCGGGGTCTTCGAGGGTGTTCTTCGCGTACACGTCGTCGTCGGACAGGGTGTGGGCCTCGAGCACCGAGAGGTCACCGCCGAGCGTGGCGATGTCGATCGTGAGGGTCAGCGCCTCGTCCTGGCTGCGGTTCACGAGGAACACCGCCGTGCGGCCGGTCTCGCGTTCGTGGGTGGCCACGGCGTCGACGAGCGCGACCTCGCCGTACTCCTTCGTCTCGTACGTCGGCGCATCGAGCTTCAGCTCGAGCGCCTCGCCCTGCGCGAGCCGCGAGGTGATCGAGAAGGGGAAGAACGTCGTCTGCCGCCACGCCGGGCCGCCGGGCTCGGTCATGATCGGCGCGATCACGTTCACGAGCTGTGCGAGGGAGGCGCTCGTGACCCGGTCGGCGTGCTTGATGAGCGAGATCATGAGGTTGCCGAAGACCACGGCGTCGGCCACGGAGTACACGTCTTCGAGGAGGCGCGGCGCGACCGGCCAGTTGTCGAGCCCCTCGATCTTGTCGACGTTCTGGAACCGGGAGAGGTACCAGACGTTCCACTCGTCGAACGAGATGTTCACGGTCTTGTCGCTTCCACGCACGGCCTTCACGTGATCGGCGGTCGCGACGACCGTCTCGATGAAGCCGTCCATGTCGACCGCCGAGGCGAGGAAGCTGCCGAGGTCGCCGTCCTTCTCCTCGTAGTACGCGTGGCACGAGATGTAGTCGACGTCGTCGTAGGTGTGCGAGAGCACGACGCGCTCCCACTCGCCGAACGTCGGCATGTGCGCGCTCGACGAGCCGCAGACCACGAGCTCGACCGACGGGTCGAGCTGGCGCATGGCCTTCGCGGTGCGCGACGCGAGCTTGCCGTAGTCCTCCGCCGAGCGGTGGCCGAGCTGCCACGGGCCGTCCATCTCGTTGCCGAGGCACCACATATTCACGCCGAACGCGTCGGTGCGACCGTTGTCGATGCGGCGCTGCGAGAGGGCCGTGCCGCCCGCGATGTTCGAGTACTCGAGCAGGTCGAGCGCCTCCAGCGTGCCCCGGGTGCCGAGGTTCACGGCGAGCATCAGCTCGCTGCCCACCTGGTCGAGCCAGCCGGCGAACTCGTGCAGGCCCACCTCGTTCGTCTCAGTGGAGTGCCAGGCGAGGTCGAGGCGGCGCGGCCGTTCCTCGCGGGGCCCGACGCTGTCCTCCCAGCGGAAGCCCGAGACGAAGTTCCCGCCCGGGTAGCGGATCGTCGAGACGCCGAGCTCCTTCACGAGCTCGACGACGTCGGCGCGGAAGCCGTCGGCATCGGCGGTGGGGTGGCTGGGCTCGTGGATGCCGTCGTAGACGTGCCGGCCGAGGTGTTCGACGAAGCCGCCGAAGACGCGCCGGTTGACGGGCCCGATGGTGAAGTGCGGGTCGATGGTCAGGCGTGCGGTGGGCATGGACTGCTTTCTGTCTGAGGTGCGGTGGATCTGTCGGGACTACTTGATGCTGCCGATGGCGAGGCCGCCCTGCCAGTAGCGCTGGAGGAACAGGAACGAGAGGATCAGCGGCAGGATCGACACGAACGAGCCCGTCGTGATGAGGTTCCAGACCTGCTCGCCGCCGGCGCCCGCGTTCGAGAGCGCCGTCCAGCGGTTCAAGCCGACGGTGACGGGGAGCAGGTCGGGATCGGTGAGCACGGCGAGGGGAAGGARGAAGTTGTTCCAGGTGCCGACCACCGAGAGCAGCAGCACCGTGACGATCGCGGGCCGCAGCAGCGGCAGCGCCACCTGGAAGAACGTGCGCAGCTCGCCCGCGCCGTCGATGCGGGCGGCCTCGAGCATCTCGTCGGGCACGGCGTCCTGCGTGTAGACGCGCATCAGGTACACACCGAAGGGGCTCAGCAGGCTCGGCAGGATGACCGCCCACGGCGTGTTGATGATGCCGTACTGGCTCAGCAGCATGAACGTCGGGATCACGAGCGCCGTCAGCGGCACCATGACGGAGCCGAGGATGATCGTGAACACGGCGCCACGACCTCGGAACCGGTACTTCGCGAAGCCGTATCCCGCGAGGATCGCCAGCACGGTCGCACCGATGCCGCCGGCGAACGCGTAGACGAACGAGTTCGCGAGCCATCGCCAGTAGATGCCGCCCTGGTGGGTGAACAGCCCCGCGATGTTCTCGAAGAGGGCGAAGTGGTCGTCGAACCAGAACGGGCTGGAGCCGAACAGGCCCGACGTGTTCTTCGTCGCGGCCACCACGAGCCACCAGATCGGGAAGACGAAGTAGATCGCGAGGATGATCAGGAACGCCTGCGAGCCGATGCGGCGCCCGCCGTTGCGGCGGCGTCGATCGGATGCGCCGCGGTCGGTCCGCGAGGGCACGCCGGTGACGGTGGTCAGGGGTTCGTCGCGCACGTCGGCGCGGGGGGCGAAGACGCTCATCACTTGAGTCCGCTCTGCTTGCGCGTGAGGAAGAGGAAGACGAAGGACCCCGCGAACACGAGCATGCCGAGCGAGAACGCGATGGCCGACGCGTAGTTGAACTGGCTGTAGGAGAACGCCAGCGAGTACGCGTACATGTTCGGGGTGTACGCCGCGTCGATGGCGCCCTGCGCGATGTTGCGGAGCACCACCGGCTCGGTGAAGAACTGCAGCGTGCCGATGAGGGCGAACGTGATGACCATCACGACGGAGGACGAGATCATCGGCACCTTGATGCGGGTCGCCGTCTGCCAGCCGTTGGCGCCGTCGATGCGAGCGGCCTCGTAGATCGCCGGGTCGATCGATCGCAGGGCCGCGTAGATGACGACCATGTAGTAGCCCGACCACTGCCACGTGACGATGTTGACGAGGCTCGCGAAGACGGTGTCGGAGGCGAGGAAGTCGGGTGTCGGCTGACCGATGAGGTCGAACAGCGTCGCACCCGGGCCGAACCGGGGGCTGTAGAGGAAGCTCCACATGAGCGCGCCGATGACGACCGGGATCGCGTACGGCGCGAAGATCAGGAGCCGCGAGAGGCTCGCGAGGCGGGTGACGAGCGTATCGAGCACGAGCGCCGCGGCCATCGCCACGATGAGCTGCGCCGGGATCATCACGACCGCGAAGGCCGCCACGCGCAGGAGGCCCTCGAGGAAGAGCGGGTCGCTGAACGCCTTGAGGTAGTTGTCGATGCCGGTGAACTTCGTGCCCGTGGCGAGCGTCGAGGTGAACAGGCTCATGCCGAAGGCGTAGAACAGCGGGAAGATCAGGAAGAGCGCGAACACCAGGAGGAACGGGGAGACGAACAGCCACCCCCAGCGCTGGCGACGCTGCTCGAGCTTCGATCCCCCTCTGGGCGCGCGCCGCCTCGCGGGCCTCGCGGGTGCCACGGCCGCGGCGGGTGCGGCCAGGGTCGAGTGCGTGGTCATGGTCTCGCTTCCTTCATCGGTGCGTGCGAGGGGTGCCGCGTCCCGGCGGGCGCCGGGACGCGGCAACCGGTCACAGGAGGGTGAAGCCCTGCTCGGTGGCGTACTGCTCGAGCGAGGCCTGCAGGTCGTCGAGCGCCTGGCGGCCTTCTCGATGCCGATCTTCCATGCCTCCTCGGTGCCCAAGACCTCCTTGGCGACCACCGCGGCCGCCTCCTTGTCCTTGGCCTGGCTCGTCACCGCGAACGTCGAGCCGCCCCAGTTGATCTGCACGGGGTTGGCCGGATCCCACTGGGGAACCGGTGCGGCCTTCCACTCGGCGTCGGCGTCGGCGTCGGAGAGGCCCCCGAGGTAGCCGGGGCCCCATGCCGCGGCGACGTAGATCGCGTAGCTGCCGTCGACGAGCTTCGTGTTGTAGTCGGCGGTGAAGGCGTCGTCGGTCGCGACGAGGCCGTCCTTGACGAGCTGGTCCCAGTAGGCGAGCACGCTCTTCGAGCCCTCGTCGTTCACGTCGATGCCGATCGAGGTCGGCTCAGCGTTGTCGTAGGCGAACGGCACGGAGCCGGCCTGCGCGAACAGGGCCTGGTTGTAGGCACGGCCGTTGGTCGGGAAGTCGGCGAGCACGCCGGGCGCGCCCGCGTCCTTCAGGGCCTGCGCGGCGGCGGCGAACTCGTCCCACGTCGTGGGCACGGCGATGCCGTACTGGTCGAGGATGTCCTTGCGGTAGAGCATGCCCATGGGGCCRCCGTCGACCGGGATCGCATAGACGGCGTCGCCGCTGGACACGTCCTTCCATGCACCTTCGGTGTAGTCGCCCTTCACGTCGTCGGCGCCGAACTCGGTGAGGTCGACGAGCGCGTCGCGGATCGAGAAGCTCGAGAGCACCTCGGACTCGAGCATGATGACGTCGGGGGCGCCCGAGCCCGACTCGACGGCCGTCGAGAACTTCGTGTACTCGTCGTTGCCCTGGCCGGCGTTCGTCCAGCAGATCTGCACGTCATCGTGGTTCTCGTTGAAGAGGTCGACGACGTCTTCGAAGGCGGGGTACCAGGCCCAGACGCTGACCTGCGTCGCGTCGGGCTTGGTGATCTCGTTGGTGCAGGATGCTTCGGCCTCGCCGGCCGAGCAGCCCGTGAGCGCGGCGGCGGCCACGGCGATGACGCCGCTCGCGGCCAGGATCTTCGACTTCATGGCTGTGTTCGTTCCTCTCGCGGTGCTGACACCGTTGTCTCTGGCGATGTGCTCGAACTCGCCGCGAGAGGGGGCTCCACGGCGAGTTCCGAGTCTTCTACAACGTTGTAAAGTAAACGTTGTAGAGACATGGTGCCGTGCGATCCGTTCGATGTCAAGCCGCATGACGAGACCGTGACGGATGGCCCCCGATCACGCCGGACGCGGTCGCGCGGACTCGCGCTCGGCGATCGTGAAGTCCGCCAGGAGCAGTCGCGGAGGCCCAGCCGCGTCGGCCGTCTCGATGCGCTGCAGGAGCGTGCGGACGGCCGTCCTGGCGATCCACTCCCGCCCCGGATCGACCGTCGTGAGCGACGGGATCGTATAGCGCGCCTCGTCGAGGTCGTCGAACCCGATGACCGCGACGTCTTCGGGCACGCGGCGCCCCGACTCCTGGAGGGCGCGCATCGCACCCAGCGCGAGCGTGTCGTTGAGCCCGAAGACGGCGTCGAACTCCACGCCGCGGTCGAGCAGCTCGTGCAGGCACCTGGCGCCGTTCGACCGATGCCAGAGCGTGGTGTAGCCGATGATCGACTCGTCGAACGGCACGCCCGCGGCATCCAGCGCCTCGCGATAGCCGCGCAGGCGCAGGCCGGCGGAGCCGATCACCTCGCCCTCGTGCGCGCCGATGACGGCGATGCGGCGCCGGTCCGACTCGAGCAGCAGCTGCGTGGCTGCGCGGGCCGCCTCCACGTTCTGCATCGTCACGTGGTCGGCCGGGCCGTCGAAGATGCGCTCGCCGAGCACGACGAGCGGGTACGGCACCTCGAGCCGCTCGACGTCCTCCTGCCCCATGCCGAGCGGGCTGAAGATCAGCCCGTCGGTCATCTTCAGGCGCGGGCTGCGCAGGAGCTCGATCTCGCGGTCGCGGTCTCCGCCGGTCTGCTCGACGAGCACCACGACCCCGGCCTCCTCGGCCGCCTCGATGACGGATGCCGCGAGCTCGGCGAAGTAGCTGAGCCCCAGGTCGGGCACCGCGAGGGCGATCGCGCCGGTGCGGCCCGATCGCAGGCTGCGAGCGGTGAGGTTCGGCGTGTAGCCGAGCTCTGCGACGGCGGCCTCCACGCGCGCCCGGGTCGCCGGGCGGATGTGCGGATAGTCGTTGATGACGTTCGACACCGTCTTGATGGAGACGCCGGCGAGCTTCGCGACATCGTGCAGCGTCGACGCCATGGACGGCCTCCTCGATTCCTGAGCGCCCACTCTACAACGTTGTAGGCGCCCGCCGGAGTCGTGGTCGGGCGACGGCGTGGCGACGCCTCGGGCGTCGGTGGGGCGACGGTCAGGCCGCGGTGCCGCGGGGCCGCGCGGGCGGCGTGACGTGCGCCTGCGCCCGTTCGGCATTGCGCTTCGAGACCCGGGCGATCCACGCGAGGCGTTCGCGCTCGAGCGGCGTCGCGAAGACCGCCCAGAGCACGAGGGCGGCGCCCGCACCCACGAGGAGTCCGCCCAGCGTGTCCGAGAGCCAGTGCGCGCCCAGGTACGTGCGGCTCACGGCCATCAGCACGGTGTACGCCGCCCCGGTGATCCACACCCAGACGATCGGCACGATCACCCCGATCGCCACAGCGATCGTGGCCGCATTCGCCACATGCCCCGACGGGAATGAGCCGAAGTCCGAGTGCACGAGGATGTCCTCGGGCCGCGCCCGGCCGAAGAGGTTCTTCAGCAGCTGCACGACCCCCGCGCTCACGATCGACGCGACGATGAAGTACAGCGCCCCCCACGGCCTGCGACAGACGAGCAGCACCACCGCGATGACGACGGGCACGACGAACACGCCGAAGACCCCGCCGCCCAGGTCGTTCATGAAGAACGCGAAGATGTCGCCGACCGGTCCGCGCGCCTCGAACAGCTCCTCGGCCCACTCCTCGTCGAACTCGAAGGGCAGCCCGTCGAGTCGCGCCATGATCACGAGGCCCAGGAGTGCGGCCATGACGACCGCGACGATCCCGGCCACGAGCGGTACGCGTCGCCCGAGCCGGCGGGCCCGCGCCTCCCGCTGCACGGGATGCAGGTCGTCGACGGCGGCCGGCGTCTCGTCGTGGCCGGCGGCCTCGGCCTCGGTGTCGGGCGCCTCCGCGTCGGGCGTCTCCACTTCAGCAGCGTCGACGTCGGGCGCTGACGTGTCGAGTGCGTCGCTCGGTCGGCGGGTCGGCTCCTCGTCGCGGTCCGTCATCCGTCCACGCTAGCCAAGGTCGGCGCGATCGGATGCCGCGGCGCGCGCCCCTTGACATCGGCGGGCGTGGTCGGGTGCGACGCCGGCGCGAGCGACGAGCGGATGCCGCCACGAGCCGCCGCGGCATCCGACGCCCGTCAGTCGCTGAGCGGCGGCACCGTCTTGGGCCGCACGAGTCCCCAGAGCGCGGCGACCGCGACGATCGCCGCCAGCGCCATGACG
>NZ_JBFUCL010000351.1:0-3864 GCF_056405255.1 Agromyces sp. P1_H4
CCGCGCTCGATGAGCGCCGTCGTGCCGTCGTAGCCGCCGTCGCGCGTGAACTCCGCGCGGATCACGTCGTCGTCGCTGAGCTCGATGCCTGCCTCGGCAAGCCCGTCGCGGAATCCGGCGAGGCGGTCGGCGGCGGTCCGCAGGCCCTCGCGAGCCGTGACCACGGCGAAGCGGCGATAGCCGAGGCCCACGAGCTCGCGCGCGAGGGCGGCGGCGCCGACGCGGTTGTCGAGCAGCACCGTGCGGAAGTCGTACTCGTTGCGGCTGATGAGCACCACCCGGCCGCCCGCGCGCTCGTAGGCCGCGAGCTCCTCGCCGAGCGCGCCGTCGGTGGGGTCGGTGGTGGGGCGCGAGCCGGCCAGGATCATGACCCGCGGACGCTGGCCGCGCAGCGTGCGCACGAGCTCGAGTTCGCGATCGGGATCGCGTTCCGTCGCCGCCATGGTCACGATGAGGCGAGCGGTGTCCGCTTCGGCGACGACGCCGGCCGCGATGGAGGAGAAGTACGGGTCGGCGATGTCGGCGACGAGCAGCGCGACCGTCGTGGTGGTGCCGCGCGCGACCGCCTGCGCCGAGAGATTGGGGGAGTAGTCGAGTCGGGCGGCGGCCTCGAGCACGCGCTGCCGATACTCCTCGTTGACCTTGCGGGTGCTGCCGTTCAGCGACCTCGACGCGGTCGCGAGTGAGACGCCCGCCTCGCGCGCCACGTCGTGCAGCGTCGCCGGTGCGTTCCGGCCGGTCTGGATGCCGCCCTCGGTCATCGGTCCTCCTGCAGTCTGCCGCCCCTCGGGCGACTCTACCCCGCGGCCTCCACGTCGACGCGGCACGTTTGGCCATGAGTGCGGGTACTGGTACAAATGGTAGCAATTCGAGATAGCGCTTTCCCGGTTCATCCCGCAGCGATTCCGCACCGATGGGATGCCGCGGAGGAAGCGCTTTCTCCCGAGATCCGAGTGGAGCAGCGATGGCGCAGGAGCGGTACGGACTCATCGGCACGGGCAGCCGGGCCGGCATGTACATCGGCGCGCTCACCGGCACCCAGCTCGGGGCCGAGCGCGTACCCGACGTCGCCGAACTCGTGGCCTGGAGCGACGTGAACCCCGGCCGTCTCGACGTCTACGAGCGCCAGGTCGTCGCGGCGGGGCATCCGGTGCCCGCCAGATACGAGGTCGACGACGTCGAGCGGATGATCCGCGACGAGCGGCTCGACCGCGTCATCGTCACGACGCCCGACTTCACCCACGCCGACTACGTCGTGCGCGCCCTGCGCGCGGGGGCGGACGTCGTCGTCGAGAAGCCGCTCACCATCGACGCGGAGAGCGTGCGCCGCATCGGTGCGGCGATCGCCGAGACCGGGCGCGAGGTCATCACCACGTTCAACTACCGCTACAGCCCGCGCAACTCGACCCTGCGGCAGGTCATCGCCGACGGCGAGATCGGCGCGGTGACGTCGGTGCACTTCGAGTGGGCGCTCGACACGGTGCACGGCGCCGACTACTTCCGCCGCTGGCACCGCCAGAAGGCCAACTCGGGCGGCCTCTTCATCCACAAGGCCTCGCACCACTTCGACCTGGTGAACTGGTGGATCGCGGCGACGCCCGTGCGCGTCTTCGCGAGCGGCGGGCTGCGGTTCTACGGCGCCGAGAACGCGGCGGCGCGGGGCCTCGGCGACCGGCCCTCGCGGGGCACGGGCGTGGCCGGCGACCCGTTTGCCCTCGACCTCGCCGCCGACGAGCGACTGAAGGAGCTCTACCTCGACCAGGAGCAGCACGACGGCTACCTCCGCGACCGCGACGTGTTCGACGCCGGCATCACCATCGAGGACAACCTCGCCGCGCTCGTCGACTACGACAGCGGCGCCACGATGAGCTACTCGCTCAACGCGCACGCGCCCTGGGAGGGCTATCGCGTCACCGTCAACGGCACCGAGGGCCGGGCCGAGCTCGAGGTGGTCGAGCGCGGCGCCGTGCTCATCGGCGATGACGGTCGCGTGGTCGTCGACCCGAGCATGCACCCCGACGCCTCGCCCGAAGACCGGGTGCGGCCCGACTCCGAGCGCCTCGTCGTGCAGCGGCACTGGGAGGGCGCGCGCGTCGTGCCGATCCCCGAGGGCATCGGCGGCCACGGCGGCGGCGACGCCTACCTGCTGCGGCACCTCTTCGACCGGGTGACGGATGACGCGCCGCTCGGCCGGGTGGCCGGCTACGCCGACGGCGTCAAGGCGGTGTCGGTCGGCATCGCCGGCAACCTCTCGCTCGCCACCGGCGAGCCCGTGCGCATCGCCGACCTCGAGCTCGGCGTCTAGCCCCGACGCAACAGAGCGGATGCCGCGGCCGCCCGCCGCGGCATCCGCTCACWGCCACCCCCGGCGGATATACGATCCGCCACACCGTGCGCACGGCCCGATACCCGGGGTGTCGGATCGTATATCCGCCGATTGGTGCAGCTCGCACGCTGATCGCGGGGAGCTGGCAGGGCCGATCGGGCCGGTGGCACTGGCCGGCGGGGGCCGCCGGTCAGGCGGCGTCGATCGCGGGAGCGTGCCTCGGGTAGCCCAGGAGGAGGGCGCCCGAGGCGATCCAGACGAGGCCGATCATCACGAGCAGGGCCGCGGCGCCGAGGCCCGACGCGAGGCCCGCGACGGCGGCGCCCGCGGCCGCGGCGGCCGCACGCAGCCCGGCACCGACGGTGAACACCTGCGACCGGAGCGTCGGCGGACTCTGCTGCTTGCGGATCAGCAGCATCGCCGCGGAGCTCGCCGCGGTGAACAGCCCCGACACGCCGATCGCGACGATCGTCCAGGGCAGGCCCACGTCGGCCGCGGCGATGATCGTGAAGACGCCGGTGGCGGCGAAGCCGAGGCCCATCACGAGCTCGGGGGGCCGGCGCACGGGCGACGCGGAGTTCCACAGCGCGCCGAGGAGGCCGCCGATGGCGAACGCGGTGACGATGATCGCGCCCTGCGCGGCTTCGCCATTGCGGTGCACGGCGAGGGCGACCGCGGCGATCGAGAGGCCGCCCGCGCCGAACTGGCTGAGCGTCCCGCTCGTCGTGACGATCGCGAGCGGACGGTGCGTGGCGATGTGGCGGAAGCCCGCCGCGATGGTGGCGAGCATCGAGCCGTGCGGCTCGCCGGGGAGCGGTCGCAGGCGCAGTGGGAAGGTGGCCACGGCGCCGATCAGGGCGCTGGCGGCCACGATGAGCGTCGCGAGACGGGCCGATCCCAGCGCGGTCGCGGCCGCCACGGCGGCAGGCCCGGCGACGGAGCCGAGGTTGTAGGCGAGCGCGTCCACCGCGTACGCCCTGCGCTCGTCGGGGATGACCTCCGTGACGAAGCTCGACAGCCCGCCCATGAGGAACGGCACCGCCGTGCCGGCGACCACGAGCGCGAGCGCGACCACCCAGACGGGCAGGACGCCGAGGAACGCCGCGACGGTGAACGCCGCGGCGGTCACGAGGCCCGCTGCGGCCATGAGCAGGCCCGGATGCCGCGTCCGGTCGAGCACCGCACCCACCACGGGCGCGGCCACGATGCTCGGCCCGAGCGCCGCCGCCGCGAGCAGTCCGCCGAGCGCCACGTCGCCGAACTGCTCGTCGGCGWGCACCGGGATCGCCACCGTGATGCCGCCCACCGCCAGCCGCGGAGGCGTGGCGGCGGCGAGGTACGCCGCGACGCCCACTCAGCCCGCCGGCGCGTCCGGAAGGGTCAGCACGCCGTCGACGCGGCGGGGGATGCGGAGCGGGTTCGCCTCGCGGAGCTCGGGCGGCAGCGCGGCGTCGGGCGCGTCCTGGTAGGCGACGGGACGGAGGAACCGCCGGATCGCCGTCACCCCCACCGAGGTGTGGATCGACGTGGTCGACGGC
>NZ_JBFUCL010000352.1:0-3854 GCF_056405255.1 Agromyces sp. P1_H4
CGCCTCCACGGCACCGGTCTACTCCCTCGCGGCGACGCTCGGATTCGTCGTGCTCACCGTCGGCGAGCAGGCGCCGATCGCGTTCATCATCGCGTTCGTGCCGATGCTGCTCATCGCCTTCGCCTACCGCGAGCTGAACCACGACGTGCCCGACTGCGGCACGACGTTCACGTGGGCCACCAAGGCGTTCGGGCCGTGGGTCGGCTGGATGGGCGGATGGGGCGTCGCGGTCGCCGGCACGGTGGTGCTCGCGAACCTCGCCCAGATCGGTGGCATCTATTTCTGGCTGCTCGTGGCGCCCGACCTCGCCGAGAACGTGTTCGTGGTGACGCTCACGGGAGTCGTGTTCATCGCGCTGATGAGCTGGATCAGCTGGCGGGGGCTCGAGATCGGCGAGCGGATGCAGAACGTGCTGCTCGGCGTGCAGTACCTCGCGCTGGCCCTGTTCGTGCTGTTCGCCGTGTGGAGCGTCCTCGACGGCACGGCGCCCGAGGGCTCCACGACGCCGCAGCTCAGCTGGTTCGACCCGTTCGCGTTCGGGTCGTTCGACGCGTTCGTCGAGTCGGTGCTGCTGGCGCTCTTCATCTACTGGGGCTGGGACACCTGCCTCGCGCTCAACGAGGAGACGAAGGACCCGAAGCGCATCCCCGGTCGTGCGGCCGTGCTCACCACGCTCATCCTGCTCGTGACCTACGTCGGCGTCACGGTCGCCGCGATGTCGTACGCGGGGCTCGGCGAGGCGGGGCTGGGGCTCGGCAACGAGGGCAACGCCGACGACGTCTTCTTCGCCCTGAAGGACGCGCTGTTCGGGCCGTGGGCCTGGCTGCTGGTGGTCGCCGTCATGATCTCGGCGGTCTCGTCGACGCAGACGACGATCCTCCCGACCGCCCGCGGCACGCTCGCGATGGCCGTGTACCGGGCGCTGCCCAAGCGGTTCGCCACGGTGCATCCGCGATACCGCACCCCGTCGTTCTCGACCCTGCTCATGGGCTTCGTGGCGATCGTCTTCTACGTGGGCATGACCCTGATCAGCGACAACATCCTGCAGGACACGGTGCTCTCGCTCGGCCTCGCGATCGCCTTCTACTACGCCATCACGGGGTTCGCCTGCGTCTGGTACTTCCGGGCCACCCTGTTCGAGTCGTGGCGGAACTTCTGGTACCGCCTCGTGTTCCCCCTGCTCGGTGCGCTGCTGCTCGCCGGCGCGTTCGTGTACTCGGCGGTCGACATGCTCGATCCCGACTACGGGTACACGGTGCTGCTCGGCGTCGGCGGGGTCTTCGTCGTCGGGGTCGGGTCACTGCTGCTCGGCGCCGTGCTGATGGTGGTGTGGTCGTTCTTCGCCGAGGCGAAGCCGTTCTTCCGGGGCGAGTCGCTCAATCGCGAGACCGAGGTGCTGGTGCCCGACGACGAGCTGGCGGTCCCGCGGTCGATCGACGGCGGCGTCTGAGTAGAGACCGCTGAGCGACGGATGCCTCGCGCGGTGCGCATCCGAGCAGCCGGTAGGCTCGAGGGGTGCAGAAGCTCGTCGTGCTCATCTCGGGCACTGGCTCGAACCTCCGTGCCCTCCTCGAAGCCTCCGAGGACGCCGAGTTCCCGGCGCGGGTCGTCGCCATCGGCGCCGACCGCGAGGCCGACGGACTCGTGCTCGGTGAGGAGTTCGGCATCCCCACCTTCACCGTGCCGTACACGGCGTATCCCGACCGCGACGCGTGGGGTGACGCGCTCATCGAGCAGGTGCGCCAGTGGGAGCCCGACCTCGTGATCCTGTCGGGGCTCATGCGCCTCGTGCCGGCCGGCGTGGTCGACGCTTTCTCGCCGTACCTCATCAACACGCACCCGGCCTACCTCCCCGAGTTCCCGGGCGCGCACGGCGTGCGCGACGCGCTCGCGGCCGGGGTCGACCAGACCGGGGCCAGCCTCATCGTCGTCGACAACTCGGTCGACGGCGGCCCCATCATCGCGCAGGAGCGCGTGCCGGTGCTCGCGGGCGACACCGAGTCGACCCTGCACGACCGCATCAAGCCCGTCGAACGGCGTCTGCTCATCCAGGCCGTGCTCGACATCGCCAACTCGCACATCGACCTGAAGGAGCTCACCGCATCATGAGCGGAGCCAGCATCGACCCGGGCCTCTACCGCCACCGCGACGTCGTCCCCGTGCGCCGCGCGCTCATCGCGGTGAGTGACAAGCGCGGGCTCGTGGAGCTCGCCGGCGCCCTCGTGGCGGCAGGCGTGGAGATCGTTTCCACCGGCGGCACCTCCAAGGCCATCGCCGACGCGGGCCTGCCGGTCACGCAGGTCGCCGACGTGACCGGCTACCCCGAGCACCTCGACGGACGGGTGCGCACGCTGCACCCCGCCGTGCACTCGGGCCTCCTCGCCGACCTGCGCCTGGAGCACCACGAGACGGAGCTCGCCGAGCTCGCCATCGAGCCGTTCGAACTCGTCGTCGTGAACCTCTACCCGTTCGCCGAGACGGTCGCGGCGGGCGCCGAGCCCGACGCCGTGGTCGAGCAGATCGACATCGGCGGGCCCGCGATGGTGCGTGCGTCGGCGAAGAACCACGCGAACGTCGCCGTGGTGGTGTCGCCCGACCGGTACGACGAGATCGTCGGCGCCGTGCAGGCCGGCGGCACGACGCTCATGCAGCGCACGGTCCTCGCACGCGAGGCGTTCCGGCACACGGCCTCCTACGACATCGCGGTCGCGTCGTGGATCGGCAGCGTCGTCGCTCCCGATCAGCCCGCCGAGGAATCGCCCTTCCCCGCCTGGGTCGCCGGCAGCTGGACGAAGGACGCCGACCTCCGATACGGCGAGAACTCGCACCAGCGGGCGGCGCTCTACGCATCCCAGGGCGGCCGGCCGGGCATCGCGCAGGCCGTGCAGCTGCACGGCAAGGAGATGTCGTACAACAACTACGTCGACGCGGATGCCGCGGTGCGGGCCGCGTTCGACTTCGACGAGCCCGCCGTGGCGATCATCAAGCACGCGAACCCGTGCGGCATCGCCGTGGCGTCGGCCGGGGCATCCGACCCCATCGCCGACGCCCACCGGCGCGCCCACGAGTGCGATCCCGTGTCGGCGTTCGGTGGCGTGATCGCCGCGAATCGCATCGTCACGCGTGCGATGGCCGAGACGGTGTCGGGCATCTTCACCGAGGTGCTCATCGCGCCCGCGTTCGAGGGCGAGGCGCTCGAGCTGCTCACGCAGAAGAAGAACATCCGCCTGCTCACCCTGCCCGAGGGGTTCACGCCCACCGCGGTCGAGCTCCGGCAGGTCTCGGGCGGCATGCTGCTGCAGCAGGCCGACCGCCACTTCGCCGCGGCGTCGCAGTGGACGCTCGCCGCGGGCGACCCCGCCGACGACGCCACCCTCGCCGACCTCGAGTTCGCGTGGCGAGCCTGCCGTGCCGTGAAGTCCAACGCGATCCTGCTCGCCTCGGGAGGTGCGTCGGTGGGCGTCGGCATGGGCCAGGTCAACCGCGTCGACTCGTGCCGGCTCGCCGTCGAGCGGGCGGGGGAGCGCGCCGCGGGGTCGGTCGCGGCATCCGACGCCTTCTTCCCCTTCTCCGACGGGCTGCAGATCCTGCTCGATGCGGGAGTGCGCGCCGTGGTCCAGCCGGGCGGCTCCGTTCGCGATGAGGAGGTCGTCGAGGCGGCCCGCGCGGCCGGTGTCACGATGTACTTCACCGGCGAGCGGCACTTCTTCCACTGAGCCGTACGGGTGACGGATGCCGCGGCATCCGCCCGCTGCCTGCGCTGCCGACCCCTCCGGCCCGGCCTCGCCTGGCCCAGTCCGCCGGCGGGTACCGAATGGCGGATATACGATCCGGCGCGCCGGATCGTTCAGGGT
>NZ_JBFUCL010000353.1:0-3844 GCF_056405255.1 Agromyces sp. P1_H4
CTGCGCGCTTGCGCTGCGCGTTGGCGCCCTGCGAGCGGCCGCCGCCCTGCGGCTGGACCGCAGCGCGGGGAGCCGGCTTCACGTAGGGGGCGACGTCGCCGACGAGCGAGGTGACCGACGGCGAGTTCGCCGTGACGCGCTCGGGCGTCACGGTGATCGCGGCCTTGCGGAGCAGCGTCTTCAGGTCCTGCTTCTGCGCGGGCAGGCAGATCGTGACGACGTCGCCCTCGCTGCCGGCGCGGGCGGTGCGGCCCGAGCGGTGCAGGTACGCCTTGTGCTCCATGGGCGGGTCGACGTGGATCACGAGCTCCACGTTATCGACGTGCACGCCGCGCGCTGCGACATCCGTGGCCACCAGGACCCTGGCCGAGCCGTCGGAGAACGCCGCGAGGTTGCGGTCGCGCTGCGGCTGCGACAGGTTGCCGTGCAGGTCGACGGCGGGGATGCCCTGGTCGGTGAGCTTCTTCGCGAGCTTCTTCGCGTGGTGCTTGGTGCGCATGAAGAGGATGCGGCGGCCGGTGCCCGACGCGAGCGCCTTCACGAGGTCGTTCTTCGCGTCGACGTCCTCGACCTCGAACACGTGGTGGGTCATCGCCGCGACGTGCGAGGTGGCCTCGTCGACCGAGTGCAGCACCTCGTTCTGCAGGAAGCGCTTGACGAGCTTGTCCACGCCGTTGTCGAGCGTGGCCGAGAACAGCAGGCGCTGGCCGCCCTGCGGGGTCTTGTCCATGATGCGGGTGACCACGGGAAGGAAGCCGAGGTCGGCCATGTGGTCGGCCTCGTCGAGCACGGTGATCTCGACGGCGTCGAGGGTCACGAAGCCCTGCTTCATGAGGTCCTCGAGGCGGCCGGGGCAGGCCACGACGATGTCGACGCCGGCGCGGAGCGCGTCGACCTGGCGCTTCTGGTTGATGCCGCCGAAGATCGTCGTCGTCTTCATGCCGTAGGCGGCGGCGAGCGGCGCGAGCACCGCGTCGATCTGGGTGGCGAGCTCGCGGGTGGGGGCGAGCACGAGGCCGAGGGGGCGGCCGGGGCGACGCTTGCCGCCGGCGAGGGATCCGCCGAGGCGCGCGGCCATGGGGATCGAGAACGCGAGGGTCTTGCCCGAGCCGGTCTTGCCGCGGCCGAGCACGTCGCGCCCGGCGAGCGTGTCGGGCAGGGTGTCGACCTGGATCGGGAACGGGGTGGTCTTGCCGTCGGCGGTGAGGGCCGCGACGATCGGAGCGGGCACGCCGAGCGTGCTGAAGGTGGTGTCGGTCACTGGTGCCTTTCGGGGCAGAGCGCACCGCACGGGATTGCGCCGCATTCGGCGGCGGTTCGGACCCGTCGGTGGGAGAGTGGCGAAGGCGCCGGTCGGCGCATCCGTTCGCCGTACGAGAATCATCGGGCGCCCTCTGATGAGGCCCTGCCCGGAAGCGTTTCTACGACGCAGGCGGCGCGTTCGTCGCGCTCACCGAGAACCACTCTAGCGGATGCCGCTGCACGCCCCCTGTGCGCGGCCCCTCAGCGCGGCATCCGCTCGCCGACCGGCACCTCCTCGTGAAGGGTGTTGCCCGGCTGCGCGAGGGGACACGACCACGACGGGTCGTAGGCGCACGACGGGTTGTAGGCGAAGTTGAAGTCGATGACCAGCGAGTCGCTGTCGGAGCCGGGACCGAGATCGGCGCCCTTCACCGTGTCGAGCAGGTAGCGCCCGCCGCCGTAGGTGCCGCCGGGCACGCCGGCGAGGGCGTCCTTCACCGGGAGGAACAGCCCGCCGCCGTACGTCGTGAGCCGCCACACGTCGAGCGTGCCCAGGTAGGGGATGCGCACCGTGCCCACGAGCGAGAACGGGATGGCGCCGTCGGACGCGCTGTCGACGGTGATCCGCACCGGCTCGTCGGGGCGGCGCACCTCGAGCTCGAAGCGCCAGTCGGGGTCGTAGCGCGACACCGTCAGCCCCGTGAAGCGCGCCCGGTCGTCAGGCAGCAGCGGCGACTGCGGATGCCCCGCGAAGAGCTCGTCGCGTCCCGACCGCCAGAGCTCGTGGCCCTCGGCGGGGTCGTGCACGCTGAGCTGGCGCACGCCCGTGTAGAGGCCGAACACTCGCCGGCGCCAGTCCGAGAGCTGCAGGGAGCCGATCGAGTCGTTCATGCGGTCGCCTCCGATCGGGTTCCGGAGGCCGCGGCGTCGGCGGCCTCCGCGTCCGCGGTGCCAGGCGGGTCGAACGACCACGTCGGGGCCAGCTGCTGGAGCCGGAGGCCCCGCCACTGCCAGAACGCCCACGTCGGATACCACGCCACCAGGTCGAGAGCGCCTGCACGTGCCCGCAGCTGGTCGCGATACAGGGTGCGCCCGTCGGGCAGCTCCGACACCGCCATGCGGTGATCCCAGCGGTCGAACACCGCGAGCGGGCCGGTCAGCGCGCCGCCCCCGTCGCGGAGCATCCGCACGCCCGCGGGCAGGCCGCCCGGATAGCTCACGTCGACGACCTCCTCGCCGGCCGGGAACCGGCGGAACGCGAGCGCCCGCACGCGATGCGGCCCCTCGGGCCACGTCGTCGGCAGGCCGCCGTGCTCGAGCGACGAGAAGTCGAGCCAGGGGGCGACGACCTCGCGCAGCACGGCCGGGCTCCGGAGCGCCCGCCACGCGGCATCCGGAGTGCAATCGAGCGTGAGTTTCAGCAGGACCCGCATGAGCCGAGAGTATGGCCAGCGGATGCCACGGCAAAGCACCGCGACCGGATTCACGGCGCCCGCCCGGCCGACGCGCAGCCTCCGCCGGGGTCCCAGCCGCGTCGCACCCGCACGTCCTAGACTCCGCCACATGGGCGAAGCACTGTGGTGGCTGCCGTCGCTCGTCGTCTTCGGCACGACCGCGCTCGTGATCGCGGGCGGGGTCGTCGGCGTGCGTCGGCTCGGCGTGCGCCGCGAGAGCGCCGCCCTCGAGTCCGGCCGGGAGCTGGAGGTGCGCGCGAAGGGCCTCATCGTGCAGGCCGACACCGCGGTGCGCGAGGCCGACCGCGAGATCGCCTTCGCCGAGGCGCAGTTCGGTCCCGCCGCCGCCCGCGAGCTGCGCACGGCGTTCGACACCGCCGGCTCCCGCCTCCGCGAGGCGATCCTCCTGCAGCGGCGCCTCGACGACGCCGAGCAGGAGTCGGCCGCCGACCRGCGCCGATGGAGCGCGCACATCGTCGACCTCTGCGACTCCGCCCTGCGTACGCTCCAGGCGGCGCAGTCGKGGCTCGCCGCCCGCCGCCGCCTCGAACGGGGCGCCGGCACCGACCTCGCGGCGCTCCGGGAGGACGTCGCCCGCATCGAGCGACGGCGCACGGATGCCGCGGCCGCCCTCGAGCGCCTCGGCGAACGGTTCGCGCCGACGGCGCTGCGTTCGGCGCTCGCTGCTGCTGGGCGCGCCGACGCGGCCCTCGCCGACGCACTGGCCGCGCTCGCCGAGGCCGATCGCCGGATCGCGGCCGCAGAGCCCGCGGCGGAGCCCCTCGCGACCGTCGCCGACCGGCTGGAGCGCGCCGACCACGACCTCAGCGTGGTCGAACGGACGGAGGCCGAGCTCGCCTCGGCGGAGGCGGCGGCTGACGACGCCGCCTCCGCGCTCGACGCCGACCTCACCGCCGCCCGCGCGGAACGAGACGCCACCGAGGACCGCGACGCCCAGGCCGGCCTCGGCGTGGTCATCGGCGAGGCCTCAGCGGTGCTCGCGGGCAGGACGCCCGGTGGGGCGCAACGGGCGGGTGCCGCGCCCGGCGACGTCAGCCGACCAGTGGGCAGGGTCGACCCCGTCGCCGACCGCGACCGGCTGCGGGCGGCCCGCGACCGCCTGGAGGTGGCGAGGGCGGCCGCGCGGA
>NZ_JBFUCL010000354.1:0-3827 GCF_056405255.1 Agromyces sp. P1_H4
GACGAGCGACGACCCGCTGCTCGACGTCCTCCTCGCCGTCCGAGCAGCAGCGGACGCCCTGCCCGTCGCCGCGGAGGAGCGCCAGCGTTCGCAGGCGGTGGGGGTGCGCATGGCGCTCCGAGTCCTCGCGGACCGCGACGACGAGCTCACCCCGGAGACGTGCGAGCTCGCGGAGGCCGCCCTTCGCACCGCACCGGCAGCCGATGCCTGGGGCATCCGGTTCATCGAGAACGTCGGTCCAGGACGCCGCGGCATGAGCGCCCAACAGTGCCGGGACATCGTGACCGGCGCGGTCGACGGGATCGCGCGGGCGTGCGTCGGGGATCGCGACGATCGGCTGGTCACCCTCCTGACGGCGGCGGTGTCCGATACCGCGCGATTCGTGGGCAGGTCGGGCCTACGGCCGACCGCGCAGGCTCCGACCGCCTACCTCGCCGTTTCCAGCGTCGCCAGGGCCTGAAGCGCTCGGGGCAGGGAGTCGAACACGCCGACCTGGCGGTCGGCCCAGTCCCAGACCACGAAGGCGGATGCCGTGTGCCAGACGTGGCCCGCGACCGAGAAGCTCTCGCGGAGCTGGATGTCCCACCTTCCTTCGCCCGCTTCGATGACGTCGAACCCGTGAATCGCGTCCATGCCGCACCTCCGATCGTTTTCCGGCAACGTAGCCGCAGCACATGACGGACGTGTGACCTCGAGAAGAACGGCCAGAGACGGAGGTGAGGTCAGGACGACGCCCTCGACGCCGAGACCGGGTGTTCCATGCTCCACGACGCGAGGAGCCTGAGGCGGTCCGCCGACGGGGAGCCGGGTTCCGCGGTGTAGATGAGGAGGACGTGGCCGGGCTCCGCCGTGATGGCGAGCTCCTCGTACGCCAGGGTGAGCTCGCCGACGAGCGGATGGTTGAACCGCTTGGTCCCCGTCCCATGGGTGCGCACGTTGTGCGCGGCCCAGAGGGTACGGAACGTCTCGCTGTGCGTCGACAGCTCGCCGACGAGGTCCTGCAGTCCCTTGTCGTGCGGGTCGCGTCCGGCTTCGGCGCGCATGATCGCGACGCACATCTCGGCGAACCGGTCCCAGTCGGGGTAGAAGTCGCGGGCCGCCGGGTCGAGGAACTGGAATCGGGCGAGATTGGGCGTGCGGCCGTTCGTGCCGATGACGGGGGAGTAGAAGGCCGCACCGAGCGCATTGGTCGCGATGAGGTCCTGTCGCTGGTCGCGGACGAACGCGACCCCCTCGGTGATGGCCGAGAGCGCCCAGTCCAGGCTCGGCCGTGGCATCGAGGCTCGCGTGGCACGGCGGCGCATCCGGCCGGATGACGGGATGCCGTCAGCGGCGCGCGCCAGGTCGAGCAGGTGGGCGCGCTCGGTGTCGTCGAGCTGCAGTGCCCGGGAGACCGCGTCGAGCACCGCGGCGGATGCCCCCGCGATCGCGCCGCGCTCGAGCTTGGCGTAGTACTCGACGCTGACGCCGGCGAGCGAGGCGACCTCGCTCCGCCGCAGGCCGGGAACCCGTCGATTGCCGCCGGTGATCACGCCCGCGGATTCCGGCGCGAGCCGGGCGCGGCGCGACATCAGGAATTCGCGCACCTCGGATCGGTTGTCCATTCCGCCAGCGTACGTCGCGCGGCTTCCGCGAGGGGTGCCCTCCCAGTACACGTTCCGTCCGGGACTCCCGAGCGCGATGACCCGCGAGCAGGCTGGTGCACATGCTTCCCGACGCTCTCGCCCCGCGGCCTTCGCACAGCCGGTGGCTGCCGACACTGCTCCTGCTCCTCACGGTGTTCGGGCCGATCTCGATGGACCTGTACCTGCCCGCGCTGCCCGCGCTCACGGCGCAGCTCGGCGCCGCGACCTCCGTGGCGCAGCTCACCATCACCGCGTGCCTCGTCGGACTGGCCGCGGGCCAGCTCATCGCGGGCCCGCTGTCCGACCGGTTCGGCCGCCGCGGCATCCTGCTGATCGGCATCCTCGCCTACATCGTCACGTCCGCCCTGTGCGCGATCAGCCCGACGATCGAGCTGCTGATCGCCGCGCGCCTGGTGCAGGGGCTCGCCGGCGGAGTCGGGATCGTCATCGCGCAGGCCGCGGGCCGTGACGTCTACTCGGGCGGGGCGCTCATCAGGTTCTACGGCCGGCTGACGGTGATCGGCGGTTTCGCCGCGGTCGTCGGGCCGCTCCTCGGCGGGCTGCTGAACACGATGACCGACTGGCGGGGACTCTTCGTGCTCCTCTCCCTGATCGGCGTCGCGATCCTCGTCGTCACGCTCGTCGTGTTCCGCGAGACCCTGCCCCTCGAACGTCGCACCGCCGGGGGCTTCGCACACACCATCCGGGACTTCCGGATGCTGCTCGCCGACCGCGTCTTCGTCGGCGCGGTGTTGAACCAGGGCTTCCTCTACGCCGCGCTGTTCGCCTACCTGGCCGGAGCCACCTTCGTGCTGCAGGACGTCTACGGACTCACGCCGCAGGGGTATGCGCTCGCATTCGGGCTGAACTCGGCCGGCTTCATGGTCTTCGGATACCTCGCCGGCCGCRCCTCCGAACGCTGGAGCGTCCGTGGCACCCTCACGATCGGGATCGCCGCCGCCGGGCTCGGCGCGGCGGGCCTGCTCGCCGCCGGCCTGAGCGCCGTGCCGCTGTGGGTCGTGCTCGCGTCGCTGTTCGCGCTGGTGGGCGGCGTGGCGATCACCTCCCCGCCGGCGACGACGATCGCCCTGGTCGGGTACCCGCAGGTCGCCGGCACGGCATCGTCACTGCTCGGCATGGTGCGCTTCGGCTTCGGCGGGGTCGCCGCGCCGCTCGTCGGCATCGCCGGGGCCACGAACATCCTGCCCCTCGGCGTGGTCGCCGTGACCGCGGTCGCGCTTGCCGGTGTCGCCTTCGCCGCCCTCGGCAGGCCGCGGTCGACGGTGGCCGCGCCGTCGACGCCCACGGCCGAGCCGGCCCTCCACTGAGCTGCGGGCTCCTGCAACGAACACCCCTCACCTTCACCCTCACCCTCAACACGAAGGAGCACCCCATGCGTGGAGTGATCATGTACGCACCAGGCGACGTCCGCGTCGAAGACCGCGAGCATCCGTCGATCGTCGAGCCCACCGATGCCGTCATCCGCCTCAGCGCGTCCTGCATCTGTGGTTCGGACCTCTGGCCGTATCGCGGCGCCGAGCCGGTGGACCGCACGCCGATGGGCCACGAGTACGTCGGCGTGGTCACCGAGATCGGCGGCCAGGTCACGCAGATCAAGGTCGGCGACTTCGTCGTCGGGTCGTTCTTCGCGTCGGACAACACCTGCGAGATCTGCCGCGCGGGCTACCAGTCGCATTGCGTCCACCGGCAGCCGGGCGCGCCGACCGGCGCACAGTCGGAGTATGCCCGCATTCCCCTCGCGGACGGCACCCTGGTGGCCACTCCAGCCCAGCCCGATCCAGACCTGATCCCGTCGCTCCTTGCCGCATCGGACGTGCTCGGAACCGGGTGGTTCGCCGCCGTCGCCGCGCAGGCGGGCCCCGGCAAGACCGTGGCGGTCGTCGGCGACGGCGCGGTCGGCCTGCTCGGCATCCTCGCGGCCAGGGAGCTGGGCGCGGAACGGATCATCGCGATGAGCCGCCACGCCGACCGGCAGGCGCTCGCCCGCGAGTTCGGGGCCACCGACGTCGTCGAGGAGCGTGGGGATGCCGGTGTCGCGAAGATCAGGGAACTCACCGACGGGCTCGGGGCGCACAGCGTCATCGAGGCGGTGGGCACGCAGGAGTCGATGATGCAGGCGATCCGCGCCACGCGCGCCGGCGGGCACGTCGGCTATGTCGGCGTCGCCCACGACGTCTCGCT
>NZ_JBFUCL010000355.1:0-3826 GCF_056405255.1 Agromyces sp. P1_H4
GGAGGTGCGGTCGAGGCTGCAGGCCGTGGTGCGCTTCGCGTAACGCGCTCGACTCGACCGCGACCGCTCCGGCGGTGTTGGATGGGATGGTGCCCGAGCTCGATACCGACGCCCACCTGTCCGACTTCGCCGACTTCATCCGCGACTCGCCCTCGTCGTACCACGCCGCCGCGTCGGTCGCCGATCGGCTGGAGGCGGCGGGGTTCGAGCGACTCGATGAGCGCGACGAGTGGCCGACCGGCCCCGGACGCCGCGTCGTCGTGCGCGACGGAGCGGTCATCGCGTGGGTGCAGCCTCGTGGGGCGACGCCGACGACGCCGTTCCGCGTCCTCGGAGCGCACACCGACTCGCCGTCGTTCAAGCTGAAGCCCGGCGCGTCGACCAGCTCGGAGGGGCTGCTGCAGGCCGGGGTGGAGGTGTACGGCGGGCCGCTCCTGAACTCCTGGCTCGACCGCGAGCTCGAGTTCGCCGGGCGGCTCGTGACGACCGACGGCACCCAGCACCTGGTGCGCACCGGACCGATGCTGCGCATCCCGCAGCTCGCCATCCACCTCGACCGTGACGTGAACAAGGGCCTGACCCTCGACCGCCAGCGGCATCTGCAGCCGATCTGGGGATCGGTGCCCGGTCCCGACCTGCTCGTGCACCTCGCGGGCGTCGCCGGCGTCGAGGCCGACGATGTCGCCGGACACGACGTGCTCATGGCCGACACGGYCGCGCCCGCCCGCTTCGGCCGCGAGGGCGAGCTCTTCGCCGCTGGCCGCATGGACAACCTCAGTTCCGTCCACGCCGGCCTCGTGGCGCTGCTCGCGGCGCCCGACGACACGGCGCACGTCAGCGTGCTCGCGGCCTTCGATCACGAGGAGCTCGGGTCCGAGTCGCGGTCGGGCGCGAGCGGGCCCTTCCTCGAGGACGTGCTCGCCCGCGTGGCAGCCGGGCTCGGCGCCACCGACGGCGACCGGCGTCGCGCCTTCGCGGACTCGTGGCTGCTCTCCTCCGACGCGGGCCACGCCGTGCACCCGAACTACCCCGAGAAGCACGACCCGAACAACCGTCCGGTGCTCGGCGGCGGCCCCCTGCTGAAGCTCAACGCCAACCAGCGCTACGCGACCGACGGTGTCGGCGCCGCCATGTGGGCACGCGCCTGCCGGCAGGCCGGCGTGACGGCGCAACCGTTCGTGTCGAACAACACCATCCCGTGCGGCAGCACCATCGGCCCGCTCAGCGCGACCCGGCTCGGCATCCGCACGGTCGACGTGGGCACGCCGCTGCTCTCGATGCACTCCGCCCGTGAGCTCGCGCACGTCGACGACCTCGTGGCACTCGCCGCGGGGATCACCGCGTTCTTCGCGCCCGCCGGCGACTGACGCGCCGCCGACGCTGGCCGGATGTCGCGGCACGACGGCGCGATTTCACGCGCCGTCGTGCGGGCGGCGGTGCGAGGGTGAAGGCATGACCGACACCACCATCACCGCATCAGCACTCTTCGAGCACGTCGCCCCGCAGGCCGACGCGATCGCGCACTTCCGGGGTCGGCTGGGCTTCGAGTCCGATGTGTCGGATGTCGCGGCGGCACTCCGTGCGGGCGACCCCGGGTTCGTGCTGGTCGACACCCGGAGCGACGAGTCGTGGGCCCAGGGTCACGTGCCCGGCGCGATCCACCTGCCGGGGCGCCGGATCGCGGCGGAGGCCGCCGACCGCATCCCCGCCGGCACCCCGGTCGTCGTCTACTGCTGGGGTCCCGGGTGCAACGGCGCGACGCGTGCGGCGCTCGAGTTCGCGCTGCTCGGGCATCCCGTCAAGGAGATGCTCGGCGGGTTCGAGTACTGGGTGCGTGAGGGCTTCGCCTTCGACACCGCCGACGGCCTCGCGCAGCGGCAGGCCGACGCCCTCACGAACGTCGCCGCCACCGGCCTCACGGCCGGTGCGGTGATCGACCACGGCATCACCTGCGCCTGCTGACCGCCTGCAGACCGCCTGGCGCCGGTGCCGGCAGGCGGCTCAGACCAGGCTGACGAGCGGCGCCTCGGGGTCGGCGGCCCATTCGTCGAGCGAGCCGTCGTAGACGGCGACATCCGCCTCGCCCGCCTGGCGGAGCGCGAACGCCGTGGCCGCCGCCGCGATGCCGGCACCGCAGTAGACGACGATGCGGCCGCCGTCGCCCGAGGGCGGGACGACACGGGCCCGAGCCGTGAAGTGGGCACCGCGTCGCAGCGTGCCGCGATCTCGGTCGACGATCGCGGCGAGGGGCACGCTCACGCTGCCCGGGATGTGCCCACGTCGCGGACGGCGTCCGGTCTCACCTCGGAAGTCGCTCTCGGGCGACGCGCAGACGAGGGCCGCCGGGGTTCGGCCCTCGACCACGTCCTGCACCTCCGCACGGTCGGCCCAGAACGTCGCGTCGGGCGAGAGCGTCAGCGGCCCGGCCGAGCGCGGCGGTTCGTACCCCGTCTCGAGGTCGCGTTCCTCGGCCCTCCACCGCCGCAGCCCGCCGTCGAGCAGGGCGACCCGCGTGACCCCGGCCGAGCGGAGCAGCCACCACAGCCGGGCCGCCCACTGGCCGAGCGAGGTGTCGTAGACCACGACGGCGACCTCGTCGTCGATGCCGAGCTCGTGTGCGACACGCTCCAGCCGCGTGGCATCCGGCCTGGTGAACGAGAAGGGCCCGTCGGGGTCGGAGAACTCCTCGAGCAGGTCGGCGAAGACCGCCCCTGGCACGTGCCCGTCGATGAGGAACTCGTCGAGGCCGCTGAGCCAGTGGAAGCCGGCCGCGGACTCGACGCCGAGCACGCTCGCGTCGACGACCACGAGACGGGGATCGCCGAGGTGATCGGCGAGCCAGTCGGTGGTGACGAGTTCGGCTGGGAGGTCGAGGACCGGCATGCCGACACGCTAGTCGCGGCGGGCTGCGCAGCGAGCGGATGCCGCAACAGGCCGTAACCGTCGAAGCGCGTCAGCGCAGCGGACCCCTGCGGCTCTCGAGCCACAGCGTGTGCTCCCGGAGCCCGTTGCGCACGGCCGCCTTGATGATGAGGTAGCCGATCCACAGCATGAGCGCGAGGACGGCGAGGTAGACGACGAGGCCGATGACGAGTCCGATGAGGCCGAGGCCCGCGAACAGTTCGGGTGTGACGGGGCTGGGGGTGTCCATCACGTCAGATTGTCAGAGCAGCGCGCGTCGCGCGAGAGTCCCGATCGGGGGCCATGGCCGCGCCCCGGCGAACGGTCGTGAGTTCAGCACTCGATGACGTTCACTGCGAGGCCGCCCTCGCTGGTCTCCTTGTACTTCGTCATCATGTCGAGGCCGGTCTGGCGCATGGTCTCGATCACGGTGTCGAGGGACACGAGGTGCGTGCCGTCGCCGTGCAGCGCGAGCCGCGCTGCGGAGACGGCGGTCGACGACGCGATGGCGTTCCGCTCGATGCACGGCACCTGCACGAGTCCGGCGACCGGGTCGCACGTCAGGCCCAAGTGGTGCTCCATCGCGATCTCGGCGGCGTTCTCGATCTGGCGGGGGGTGCCGCCGAGCACCGCGCAGAGCGCTCCGGCGGCCATCGCGCAGGCCGAGCCGACCTCGGCCTGGCAGCCGCCCTCGGCGCCCGAGATCGACGCGTTCTTCTTCACGAGGCTCGCGATCGCCGCGGCGGTGAGGAGGTAGCGGCGGATGCCCGCGGCATCCGCACCTGGAACGAAGCGCAGGTAGTAGTGGCCGACCGCGGGGATGATGCCCGCGGCGCCGTTCGTCGGCGCGGTCACGACGCGCCCGCCCGAGGCGTTCTCCTCGTTGACCGCGAGCGCGAAGGCGTGCAGCCACTCGGTGGACGTG
>NZ_JBFUCL010000356.1:0-3812 GCF_056405255.1 Agromyces sp. P1_H4
GCGCACGACCACGGGCGGCGGCAGCGGGGGGTCGTCGGGCGAGCGCCCGCCTGACGCCTCGATGACGGCGGCCGTCGCCTCGGCCTCGAGCTGCAGTCGCGCCTGGATGCGGAGGTTCTCGAGCGTCGCGTCGAGGATGCCGGGCACCGGACCCTCGGTTGCCGCGAGCGCGTCGATCGTGGTGATGCCGGCGTCGAACAGGGCGACGCGCTGGGTGACGCGCAGGCTGGCGACGAGGAGCACGTCGCGGTGCGCCTGCACCTCGAGGTCGCACGTGGGGCAGCGCCCGTCGAGCGTATAGCGGGGATCGCCCCACTCGACCGGCCCGTCGGCGTCGAGGCGCTCGGCGACGATCTGCCCGAGGCGGGCCCGGCGCAGGCGGTAGACGGGCTCGATGTCGTCGAGCCGGTGCACGCTCGTGGTGCCGTCGCCGAGGAGGAGCTCGACGGTGTCGGCGCACGGCACGCCGAGGCGCTCGAGCTGCTCGGCGTAGGCCGCGAGCTGCAGGAGCGCGGTGACCCGGGCGCGGCGGGCGAGCTTGGAGTCTTGAACGAGGTAGCGGCCGTCGGGCTGGCGCACGATGAAGTCGGCGAAGCCGATGAACCCGTCGTCGACGAAGGTCGCCTGGAACACCACCGGCACACCCGCCGCGAACGCGTCGCGCGTGGCGGTGACGGCCGCCGCGACGGCATCGGGATCGCGGAGGTCGGGCCGCTCGATCTCGACGACGCCGTCGCCGAGCTGCTCGCGGTAGGCCTCGAGCACGCGCAGCTCGTGTTCGTCGCCCATGCGGCCGGCGCGCTCGAGCATGGCGTCGGCGACCGGCTCGAAGAGGGTGTCGCGACCGAGCTTCACGTCGAGCTCGCGCAGGAACGCGAACTCGCACTCCGAGGCCTTCTTGAGGTCGCTCGCGCTCGTCACGACGGTGCCGTCGACCACGTACATTTGCGGCATCCCTTCGTCGTCCCGGTGTTCACCGTAACCCCGGCCGCCGACATCGGCGCCGGGCCCGCCGCATCGCGTCGGGCGCACCTCAGCGGCCCGCGAGCGCTCCCCGCCCGAGCCCGAGCATGCCCTCGACGGCGTGCCCGATCCGGGAGCCGCGGTCGTCGGCGTCCTCCCAGCGCACGAGCGCGTGCGCGTTGAGGCCGTCGATCATTCCGAGCAGCTGCCAGGCGACGGATGCCGCGTCATCCGTCTCGAACTCGCCGGCGGCGATGCCCGCCTCGACGATGCCCTGCACGAAGGCGCGCCAGGCGTCCATCTCGTCGCGGACCCGGGCGGCGAGGGCCTCGTTGCGCCGCCCGAGCGCCCACGCCTCGACCCACACCACGGTGACGTCGTCGCGACTGCCGTCGAGCAGCGTGTCGAGCAGCACGGCGAGGCGCACGCTGGGCGAGGGGAGCGGCTCGACGAGCTCCTCGACCTCCTCGAGCTCGGCCGAGACGATCACTCCGAACGTCGAGGCGACGAGCGCGTGCATGTCGGGCTGGTAGTGCGCGACCAGGGCCGGAGCGACGTCGATGCGGGCGGCGACGGCGCGCAGGGTCACGGCGTACAGGCCGTGCTCGAGGGCCACGTCGCGCGCGGCATCCGCGATCTCGGCGGAGCGTTCTGCCGGCGACTTGCGGGCGGCCTTCTTACGGGGGGCTCTTGACATCGTGACCTCAGTGTAGGTAACGTCACTGCATCTTATTGATCGTGTGATCAATAGTAGGTCGAGTCCCGGCCGTGTCGAGAGAGTCCCCCATCATGCGCAACGAAGCGATCGAACCGGCCATCGAGCCACCTCCCGTGCCGTCGACCGAGCCGGCCGCGGATCGCGCCGGTCACGTCGAGCAGCACGGCATCGACGTCATCCCGCGCTCCGACCGGCACGGCCGGCCCCGTGAGCTGTTCTGGGTGTGGATGTCCGCGAACGTCAACTACCTCTACTTCGTGCTCGGCGGCGTGCTCGTGCTGCTCGGCCTCTCGATCTGGGAGGCGCTCGCGATCACCGTGATCGGCAACCTCTGGTGGGCCGCCGTCGGCTGGCTCGCGGTGAGCGGCCCGGCGTCGGGCACGCCGAGCGTCGCGATCATGCGCGCCATGTTCGGCATCCGCGGCAACCGCGTCTTCGGGGGCGGACTCGGCGTGGCGATCGGCCTCTTCTACGAGATCATCAACATCGCGGTCGCCACTCTGGCCGCGAACGCCCTGCTCGGCATCCTCGGCGTGCCGCTGCCCGCCGGCGCCGAGTGGATCGTGCTCGTCGTGGTCGCGGCGCTCAGCTTCGTGCTCAGCGTCTACGGGCACGCCACCATCCTGAAGCTCGCGCCCGTGTTCTCGGCGGCGCTCGCCGTGGCGTTCGTGGTGCTCGCCGTCTTCGTGCTCGGCGCCGCCGACTTCTCGTACACGCCGGCCCCCATGCCCGTCGGCGAGCACTGGGCCATGCTGCTGCTCGGCTACGCGATCATCGCCTCGGGCCCGCTGTCGTGGGGCACCGGCGCCGACTACGCCCGGTACCTGCCGCAGTCCACGTCGAAGCRCGCGGTCGCGTGGTGGACGGCGCTGGGCGGCTTCATCCCCGCGGTGCTCATCGGCACCCTCGGCATCGTCGCCGCGACGGCGATCGACATGACCGATCCGCAGCTCACCATCGGCGAGATCGTGCCCGGCTGGTTCACCCCGGTGTTCCTCGCCATCGTCGTGCTCGGCAGCATCACGAACAACGTGCTCGTCGCCTACTCCACGGGCCTCTACGCGCAGGGTCTCGGCTTCCGCGTCTCCCGAGCGGCCACGGTCATCGTCACGGGTCTCATCGCGACGGTGCTCGCCGGCTGGGCGGTCTTCCTCGCGCCGAGCTTCCTCGACACGCTGAACGCGTCGCTCGAGCTCAGCGTCACGGTGCTGGGCCCGCTCGTGGCGGTCTACGCGGTCGACATCTGGTTGCGCCGCAACCGCTACGACGGCGTCGCGCTGAGCGACGAGCGCCGCACGAGCCCGTTCTGGTACTCGGGCGGCTGGTTCTGGCCCGGCACGATCGCCATGGTCGTCGCCACGACGGTCGCCGTGCTCATGGCGAACACGACGCTCTACGTCGGTCCCATCGCGGCGGCGCTCGGCGGAGCCGACCTCTCGGCGTTCGCGGGGCCGATCCTCGGGGGCGGCATCTACGCCGTGCTGTGGCTCACGACGACGCCGTACCGCGACCCGGCGCGGCGGCCCGCGGCATCCGCAGACCTCGCCACGGACCCCGCCACCGACCACGACGACCATGATGAGAGCACGACGGATGCCGCGGCATCCGCTCACCGCAACCAGGAGGTTCCCGCATGAGCTGGCGCATGCCCGCAGAGACCGCCCCGCACGACCGCACGTGGATGGCGTTCCCGCGCGAGGGGCTGACCCTCGGCGAGCGCGAGTCCGATCGCGAGGCCGGCTACGCGGCCTGGAGTGCGGTCGCCAACGCGATCGTGCCGTTCGAGCCGCTGGTCATGGTCGTCGACCCGTCCGAGACGGCCCGGGCCCGCCGCATGCTCGATGGGGCCATCGAGCTCGTCGAGGCCCCGCTCGACGAGTTCTGGATGCGCGACTTCGGTCCGACGTTCGTCCTCGACGACGAGCGCCCGGGCGTGCTCGGCGCCGTCGACTGGATCTTCAACGGCTGGGGCGCGCCCGACTGGGCCGAGTGGACGAAGTCAGCCGAGATCGCGCGCTTCGTCGCCGATCGCGTGGGTGCCGAACTCGTCTCGAGCGTCCTCGTGAACGAGGGCGGCGGCATCCACGTCGACGGCGAGGGCACGGTGCTCCTCACCGAGACGGTGCAGCTC
>NZ_JBFUCL010000357.1:0-3786 GCF_056405255.1 Agromyces sp. P1_H4
GAATGAGGCCGACGGCGAGCACCCGCACGTTCACGATCCTCGAAGCGGCCGCACTCGCCGGCGCCGCGCGCTCGCACGAGGTCTCGATCGCCTCCGGCCCGTCGGTCGCCGCGTTCGCTGCGAGCCTCCACGAGGCGCGCGGCCTGACCGAGCCGCTCGAGTTGGACATCGCCGACGGGCACCACGGCAACGGTCGCCGCCATCGCCGCACTCTCGACCGCGTCGAGTTCGCCGCCACGGCCGTCGCGAACGCGCTCCTCGGGCGCGAGCCACCGCCGACGGCGCGGGTCGGCTCACCGCGGTGGTGAAGTACCCGCTCGGCCGGGGTGGCGGGATCGCACGGAACCGCCCGAACCGGGCTGCCGACCTCCATAAGCGCCGAGGAGGCGGCGCTCATCGACGGGGAGCAGCGCCAGTCCGACGGCGAGGATGAACAGGGGGATGGAGCTGTAGACCGGACCGAACGGCACGTTCCAGAGCGTCCGTACGGCGACGTAGATGAGCACCGCGCTCGCCACGTTGTGCGCCACCCGCACACTCATCCCTCGCACGAGGAGAACCACGATGACGACGATGAGCACGATCCCCGGGATGCCGAAGAACGCCCAGAAGTCGCCGACGAGCGAATGCAGCTCGAAGCGGTCGCCGAACATGTAGCTCTCGACGTAGCCGTTGTCGGGGTCGTAGCCGATCGCCGCCATCCCGGTCTTCGCGGCCGTGATGTCGTTGAAGGTCGGCAGGGCGCCTGCGCCGAAGCCCCATGGCTGCTCCTGGAAGAGGGCGGCCGTGGCGGCAAGCTCGGGCCTTCCGCCGAGCAGGAGCGAGCCGGCCGTGTCGATCTGCTCGATGGATCGCCGCCGCGTCTCCTCGCCGAGGACGCCCTCGAGGATCATGGCCTGCGCGAAGGTGTAGACGATGTAGCCGAGCGCCGCGAGGCCCCCGACGACCCGCAATGCCGAGGCCCGTCGACTCGCACGTCGAGGCCGCATCTGCCAGAGCACGAGCAGCCCGGTGAGCATGAGGATCCCGAACGACGATCGCGCATCGGTGAACGCCGACGCAGCTGCGAGGCCGAGCACGACCACCGCTTCGAGGATGCGCCGTCCAGCCATCTGGGCCAGGGCCAGCAGGATGACGGTGGTCGGGACGGCGAAGCCGAACTTCCAGGGGTTCTCGGCGAACAGCGGCGAGTCCGGCGCCACGCCCACGAGCATGCCCACCCCGTAGGCGAGGGCCACTTGGGCGTCCGTCAGGAACTGTCGGCTCCACAGCACGACGCCGACGCTGCAGAGGGCGCCGCCGATGAGCACGGAGACGCTGACCATGAGCGAGAAGTCCACCGGGCCGGTCGACTTGGTGAGCTCCGTCAGCCAGACGCCGGACAGCAGGGCGGCGGCACCGGCCGCCAGCAGCAGGAACCCGCCGCGATAGTGCTTGAGCGCGCTCCACCACAGCGGGACCATCAGGACCGACAGCAGCGCCGCCACGGTCACGTTGCCCGGCAGGTCGATCCGCACCGCGATCACGGCGATCACGGCGAGCGCGAGGATCGCGATGACGCGATTCGAGCTCGACCCCCTGCGCTTCGTGGCGACCGAATCCACGGCGGTCGGATCCGCGGTGAGCGGCGCGCCCACGAGGATCGGTCGTTCTCGGGTCATGGTCACCCCCTGCGGGTTGGATGACGCAGCCGCCGTCGGCCGCTGCGCCCAACACTAGGCCGTCGAGCCCGCGGAGGGAATGGGATGGGTGACGACCACGTCGGACGGAGTGCTGCTGTCCACACGTGCGGTGTCAACGGGCCTCGTCCGAACCCCGCTCCCGCAGGGGTCGCAGCGGCCGGGAGAACACTCCGCGAGCGGCGAGCTCTTCGAGGATGCGGTCGGCGACCCCTGGGCTGCTCACCTGGCCGATGTGCTCGGCGACCTCCCGGCGTCGCCGCGATGTGGTGAGGCCGCCGTCGAGGACGTCCCGGCCGAACTCGCGCACGTCGTCGATGGTCAAGAGCTTCGGACCCGGAAGCCAGTCGAGCGCGTCGGAGGGCTCGAACCCGCGTCCGGCGGTGTAGCCCGATTCGTCGGGGACGACGAAGGCGATGGGGCGGTCGAGCGCGAGGTAGTCGATCCAGACGCTGGAGTAGTCCGTGAGCAGCGCGGCGGATGCACCGAGGAGCTCGTAGAGCTGCACCCCGGCGTCGCGGAGGTCCTCGTTCGTGACGACGCGCGCGCCCTCGATGTGCCGGCTCTCGGCGTCCTGCGGGTGCGGCTTCACCACGACCGAGATGCCGAACTCGCGTCTGAGGATCTCGACGCCGCGGGCCATCACCGCGTTCACGTCGGAGACCTCGTCGGGCGCGACATCCGACGACGCTGCGGTCAGGCCTCGGCCCTTGTTCTGCCTGAACGTCGGCATCCACAGCACGAACGGGCGGTCGGCTGGGATCTCCAGCCGGTCGAGGGGCACCGGGCCCCGACTGAACTGGTCGATCCGCGGGTTTCCCGTCAGCAGCAGCCCTCCCGGGGGAAGGCCGCTGTGCCTCGCGAGKATCTCCCCGAACTGCCGGCTGCTCGCCACGAGGTAGTCCGAGTGGATGGCTGGGCGACCCTTGGCATCGGTCATCACCGAACCCTTGAAGCCGCCGCCGTGCCACAGGTTGACCATGGTCTTGCCACGGACACGTCCGGGGTTCCCGTAGAGCCCGTGCGTGAACATCGAGACCTCGGCGGTGACGAATCGCCGTACGGCGGCGAGGGAGCGATGCGCGACGAGCCGGACTCGGCCGTCGGGGTCGGCACCCGACGCGTCGAGCACGGCGCGTCCGTCGTCGAGGTCGGTCACGAGCCAGTACACCGGGCCCGGATAGCGACGCGCGGACGCCCGCACCATCTCGACGGCGTTGCCCTCGTTCACCGGAAACCCATGGATGACCAGATGCGACGCGCGCGGCGTGAGCACCATCGCCCACTGCACGAGCAGCCGCTGGACCCGACGCGCGACCTCCTTCACTCGCCGCATGGTCCATCCGCCGCAGGCATCGGGCTACGCGCCCTCGCCGTGGAGCAGGTCGAGCGTGCGGCGCAGCCGTGTGCTCGACGTCGTGGCCGTGTACGGGAAGTAGAGGATCTCGACGCCGAGCTCGGCGAACTCCCGCTCGAGGGCGTTCCAGCGCTCCGTCCCCCGCCAGTCATCGCCGACGAACATGCGGTCGAATCGCAGGCTCTCCCACGCCCGGCGCTTGTCCATCGAGGTCTGCGGCACGGTGAGGTCCACGCAGCGCAGGGCGGACACGATCTGCCGCCGCTCGGCGAACGGCACGATGGGTGATGAGCCCTTCGCCTCCTGCGCCAGCTCATCGGTCGTGATCCCGACGATGAGCTGGTCGCATTGCGCCTTCGCACGCTCGAGCAATCGCAGGTGGCCGATGTGGAACATGTCGTACACGCCTGTGGTGTAGCCGAAGATCATCTGGCCTCGCCCCCTTCGTGGCGACAGCCTACTCACTCGCGACTCCACCGACGCGTGCAGCTACGACGACGGCTGCCCGAGGAACTCGGCGACCGCGGCGGTGATCCCGTCGCGGGTCTCCTCGTCGGACGCCGTCGCCACGCCGTCACCGGGCTGCGGTCCGTAGTCGCCGAACGCGGCGTGGTTCGCACCCTCGAGCAGCACCGACACGGTGTCGGCCGGCAGCAGGCCCGCCGACGCCTCGACCTTGGCCGGGGTCGACAGCCCGTCGTTCTCGCCGACGAGCGAGAGCACGCGCAGGTCGGTGTCCGAGAGGTCGTT
>NZ_JBFUCL010000358.1:0-3767 GCF_056405255.1 Agromyces sp. P1_H4
GCCGCCGGCTTCGTGCAGCCACGCGTCGTGGAACACCGCGGCGTTGTTCACCCAGCCACGCAGCTCGCCGAACGATCGCGCGCGGTCGAGCGCCTGCTCGAGCACCTCGGGATCGCCCGCGTCGCCCACGACGGAGGCGCAGGATGCCGCGTCGAGCCACTCCGCCGGACGCACGTCGACCACGACCACCGCCGCGCCCTCGTCGGTGAGGACCTCGGCGATCCGCCGGCCGATCCCGCCGGCGGCTCCGGTCACCACGTGGACTGGCTTCGGCTCGGCCATGGGGTCATCGTAGGTCGAACGCGCGCACGCGGCATCCGCTGATCGCGTCGATTCGATGCGCGAGACGCCCCGAATCCCTAGGCTGAACGTCGATCGGACCACCTCGTCCGGCATCCGCAGTTCCGCACCTCGGGGGAGGGGCGCCGATGTTGAACTGGTTCTACGGCAGCAACGTGTGGATCACGCTGCCGCTGTTCGTCGGTGGGTTCGTGCTCGTGTCGTGCCTCATCGTCGTGGGCCTCCGCCCGGTCGTGCACCGGTTCGTCGACGACACGAAGGAGTGGGACCGCGCGCTCGCCCACGTGATCGGCACCTTCGGGGTGTTCTTCGGCATCCTGCTCGCGCTCGTCGCCGTCTCGGTCTACGAGAACTTCGCCTACACCCGGCAGGCCACGATCGAGGAGGCCGGCGACGTCGGGGCCCTCTACCGCGCCACTCAGGGACTGCCCGCCGAAGACGGTGAGCCCATGCGGCAGTCGCTCGACGATTACATGCACGCGGTCATCGAGATCGACTTTCCGCAACAGGAGGCGGGCCTCCTCCCCGACGCGAGCGACGGCGAGGTCGACGAGTTCGAGGCGCGACTCCACCAGATCGAGGCGCAACCCGGCGACGAGCAGGCCGAGTTCAACCAGGTGCTCGCCACGTTCGACACGTTCATCGAGTCGCGTCGTGCTCGCATCGACGCCACCGCCCTGGCGCTGCCGCCACTGTTCTGGCTCGTGATCTGGGTGGGCGCCGCGGTGAACGCGGTGCTCATCGCCTTCATCGCCGTGCGGAGCGCCCGGCTCCACCTGCTGATGGCAGGACTTCTCGCCCTGTTCATCGGCCTCGTGATCTACGTGACCGCCGACATGGACCACCCCTATGAGGGAGCGATCTCGGTCGGCCCGGGCGCCTACGAGCGGGTGCTCGAGCAGATCATCGACAATCCCGACTAGACCGTCAGCCGCACGTCGACGGCGTCGCCCACCTCCAGGCGCTCCGCCTCGCGCACCCACGCCTTCACCGGCACGATGTAGCCGCCGTCCTTCGGCCAGAGCGACGTGGCCCACTCGCTGCCGCCGATGCGCACGGTGGCGGGGACCATGCCCCAGCCATAGGTCACCGCCGGGGCGATCGCCGCGATCGCGTCGCACTCGTCGGCGGGCACGGTCACGAAGTGCCACGGAGCCGGGCCGCGCCAGAACCACACGTCGCCGGTGAACGCCAGGTGCATGCCCGTCATCGTGAGGTCACGCCGTGATCGAACCCACGAAGGCCCACGCCTCCTCGGCGAGCTCGCGCCAGCGCTCGGCGCCGGCATCGAACGGCACGGCCGCCCACTCCCGCATCGGGCTGCCGCGCATGATCATGTGGTCGAGCGCGAGGTCGTGGATGCGCTCGGACGGCAGCTTCACGACTAGGCGCCCGTCGCTCGCCACGAACGCGAACAGCTTGCCGCGCACCGAGTAGCCCTCGGAGCCGAACATGCGGCCGACGCCCACGTCGGGCCGCGCGACGAGGTCGCCCGCCGCCTCGGCGAGCCGCTCGCGCCCGCGCGCGCGGTCATCCATGCCTCGACGATACGGCGCCCCGCCGACACGCACCGCCCGCGGCATCCGTTCCCCGTCGCCGCATCCGCCTACCGTGCGGCATCCGCTACTCGTGAGGACACGATGTGCGGGTGCGGCTCGCGTTGGACCCGCAGATCTCGTCCTGACGTGGGGAAGCGCACCCGCCTGCAGCCGCTCGCCCCGGTGTGCGCTCGCTGCCCGGCATCCGCTCGCCTCCGGCGTGTCGAGATGACGCGAATCGACCTTCCGACGCGCGCGAAGGTCGATTTGCGTCATCTCGGCGAGCTCGCGCGCGGCGGTCGACCCGCGGCATCCGCTCGGCCCGCGGCATCCGCTCGGCTCAGTGGTAGCGGCCGCTGTAGGCGTTGATCGCGGGCTGGCCGCCGAGGTGCGCGTAGAGCACGTTCGAGTCGCGGGGGATCTCGCCGCTCGTCACGAGGTCAATGAGCCCGGCCATCGACTTGCCCTCGTAGACCGGGTCGAGAATGACGCCCTCGAGGCGGCCCGTGAGCCGCATCGCCTCGTCGGTGGACTCCACCGGCACCCCGTAGAGGTCGCCCGCCCACCCCTCGAGCACGGTGATCTCGTCGTCGCGCAGCTCGCGCCCGAGCTCGATGAGCGCGGCGGTGTTGCGCGCGATGCGGGCGACCTGGTCGCGGGTCTCGTCGATCTTCGCCGAGGCGTCGATGCCGATGACGCGCCGCTGCGGTCCGCCGAAGTTGTGCTCCAGGTCGGCGAAGCCGGCGATCATGCCGGCGTGCGTCGATCCGGTGACCGAGCACACCACGATCGTGTCGAAGAACACGCCGAGCTCGCGCTCCTGCGCGGCCACCTCGTGCGCCCAGTTCGCGAAGCCGAGCCCGCCGAGCCGGTGATCGGATGCCCCGGCCGGGATCGCGTACGGCGTGCCGCCGCGCTCCTCGACGTCGGCGATCGCCTGCCGCCACGAGTCCTTGAAGCCGATCCCGAACCCGGCGGGGGAGAGCCGCACGTCGGCGCCCATGAGCCGCGACAGCAGGATGTTGCCGACCCGATCGTTGACGGCATCCGGCCAGTCGACCCAGTGCTCCTGGACGAGCACCGCCTGCATGCCGAGGTGCGCGGCGACCGCGGCGACCTGCCGCGTGTGGTTCGACTGGACGCCGCCGATCGACACGAGGGTGTCGGCGCCCTTCGCGAGCGCGTCGGGCACGAGGTACTCGAGCTTGCGGGTCTTGTTGCCGCCGAAGGCGAGGCCGCTGTTCACGTCCTCGCGCTTCATCCAGATGCGCGCGCCGCCGAGGTGGTCGCTCAGGCGGTTCACCGGATGCACCGGGCTCGGCCCGAACGTCAGCGGGTGGCGTGGGAAGTCGGCGAGTGCCATGGTGCTCCTCTGGTGGGGGTGGTCTGAGACGGGTGACGGATGCCGCTACGCGGACGCGTGCCCGTCGGTGGCGGTGTCGACGGCCGGCTCGCCGTCGTCGAGGTGCAGAAGCCGGCCGAGGGTCGACCAGTTCTCGCGGGCGGCGGCACCGGCCTCGTCGGCACGGCCGTCGGCGCAGAGCTCGATGATGCGGGCGTGGTCGGCGACGGAGCCCCGCCCGGCGAGCGAGCTGAACCGTGCGCGCTCGAGCCGTCGCAGGAGCGGCGTGACCTGTTCGAGCAGGCCCGGCAGCAGGGGATTCGCGCTGGCGCGCACGGCGACGCCGTGGAAGTCGTCGTCGGCGGAGATCGCGGCCTCCACGTCGTCGGCGTCGAGCGCCGCGGCGAATCGGTCGTTCGCGGCGCGCATGGCGTCGAGGTCGGCGTCGATGAGCTGCGGAACCGCGTCGCGGACCGCGAGCTCGTGCAGGGCGGCCGCGATGCGCTGCGCTGCGAGCGCCGCGCGCGTGTCGAGCGGAGCGACGACGGTCTGCTTGGCCCGCCGGGTGTGCACCAGCCCCGCGATCT
>NZ_JBFUCL010000359.1:0-3760 GCF_056405255.1 Agromyces sp. P1_H4
CCTCCCTCGACGAGGCGCTCGCCCTGCTCGGCGAGGAGCCCGACGCGTCCGTCGTCGCGGGCACCACCGACTGGGGCGTCGACGTGAACCTCCGCGGCCGGCGGGCGCCGCTCACCATCGCCATCGAGCGGCTGCCCGAGCTGCGCACCTTCACCGCCGGCGACGCGAGCATCGAGCTCGGCGCCGCGCTCACCCTTGCCGAGGTGCAGCGCCGCCTCGACGGGCGCGTCCCGCTGCTCGCCGACCTGTTCCCGCAGTTCGCGTCACCGCTCATCCGCAACCGGGCGACGATCGGTGGCAACCTCGGCACCGCCTCCCCCATCGGCGACACGGCTCCGGCCCTGCTCGCGCTCGAGGCCGTCGTGGTGCTCGTCTCGGCCGACGGCGAGCGCGAGGTCGACCTCGCGGACTACTTCACCGGCTACCGGCAGACGGTGCGCCGGCCCGGCGAGCTCATCCGCTCGGTGCGGATCCCCCTCCCACTCGCCGGCCTCACTGCGTTCCACAAGATCGCGAAGCGGCGGTTCGACGACATCTCGAGCGTCGCGGTGGCCTTCGCCCTCGACCTCGACGACGACGGCACCGTCACGGCGGCGCGCATCGGGCTCGGCGGAGTCGCGGCGACGCCGCTCCGCGCCCGCGCCACCGAGGCGGCGCTCACCGGGCGCCCGTGGAACGACGAGACCGTCCGCGACGCGGCATCCGTGCTGGCGAGCGAGGGCACCCCGTTGTCCGATCACCGGGCGAGCGCCGAGTACCGGTCGCTCATGCTCGGCACCGCGCTGCTGAAGCTGCACCGGTCGCATCCGGCCGCGCCGGTCGTCGAGGGGGTGCCGGCATGAGCGAGCTCGCCACGCGGCCCGCGGAGCCCGTCGTGGGCAGCCCGACCCCGCACGAGAGCGCGGCGCTGCACGCCACCGGCCACGCCGTCTACACCGACGACCTCGCGGCGCGCGATCGCAGCGTGCTCACCGCCTGGCCCGTGCAGTCCGAGCAGGCGCACGCGCGGGTCACCCTCGACGTCGCGCCCGCGCTCGACGTACCGGGCGTGGTGCGGGTGCTCACCGCCGCCGACGTGCCCGGCGTGAACGACGCGGGCGTCAAGGAGGACGAGCCGCTGTTCCCCGCCGAGGCGATGTTCCACGGCCACGCGCTGGCGTGGGTGCTCGCCGAGACCGCCGAGGCGGCCCGGCTGGGCGCGGCCGCCGTCCGGGTGGAGTACGAGCCGCTCCCGTCGATCATCACCGTGCCCGAGGCGATCGAGGCCGGCTCGTTCCAGGGTATCCCGCGCACCATCCGCCGAGGCGACCCCGAGKCGGCGCTCGCCACGGCCCCGCACGTCTTCGACGGGGTGATCGAGATCGGCGGGCAGGAGCACTTCTACCTCGAGACGCACGCCTCGCTCGCCCGCATCGACTCCGAGGGGCAGGTCTTCGTCGACTGCAGCACGCAGCATCCGAGCGAGACGCAGGAGATCGTGGCGCACGTGCTCGGCCTGCCGAGCAATCGCGTCACCGTGCAGGCGCTGCGCATGGGCGGCGGCTTCGGTGGCAAGGAGATGCAGCCGCACGGGTTCGCGGCGATCGCGGCGCTCGGCGCGATGCTCACCGGTCGCACGGTGCGGCTTCGGCTGAACCGCACGCAGGACCTCACGATGACCGGCAAGCGGCATCCGTTCCACATCGAATGGAAGGCTGGCTTCGACGACGACGGTCGCATCCTCGCGCTGGCCACGACGCTCACCTCCGACGGCGGTTGGAGCCTCGACCTGTCGGAGCCGGTCATGGGCCGGGCGCTCTGCCACGTCGACAACGCGTACTGGATCCCGAACTTCGTCGCGCAGGGCCGGGTGGCGAAGACGAACAAGACGTCGCAGACGGCGTTCCGCGGCTTCGGCGGTCCGCAGGGGATGTTCGTCGTCGAGGAGGCGCTGGGCCGGGCGGCACCGGTGCTCGGCATCGACCCAGTCGTCCTCAGGCAACGGAACCTCTACCGACCGGGGCAGACCACGCCCTACGGACAGCCCGTGCGGCACGCCGAGCGGCTGCGGGCGATCTGGGAGCAGCTGCACGTCAGCAGCGACTTCGACGCCCGTCGCGCCCGGATCGCGGCCTTCAACGCCGAGCACGACGACGTCAAGCGTGCCCTCGCGATCACGCCGGTGAAGTTCGGCATCTCGTTCACGCTCACCGCCTACAACCAAGCCGGCGCACTCGTGCACGTCTACAAGGACGGCTCGGTGCTCGTGAACCACGGCGGCACCGAGATGGGCCAGGGCCTGCACACGAAGATGCTGCAGGTCGCCGCGACAGCCCTCGGCGTGCCCCTCGAGACCRTGCGGCTCGCGCCCACCCGCACCGACAAGGTGCCGAACACCTCGGCCACCGCCGCGTCGTCGGGCGCCGACCTCAACGGCGGTGCGGTGAAGGACGCGTGCGAGCAGATCCGCCACCGRCTCGCTGCCGTCGCCGGCCGCATGCTCGGCGTGGACGAGCGCGACGTGCGGTTCTCCCGGGGCCGGGTGTCGGGGCTCGGCGGATCGGGACCCTGGTTCACCTTCCTCGAGGTGGTGCGGGCCGCGTACGACCAGCGCGTGCAGCTCTGGGCGGCGGGCTTCTACCGCACCGACGGCCTGCACTGGGACACCGAGCGCATGCAGGGCGAGCCGTTCAAGTACTTCGCCTACGGCGCGGCCGCGACCGAGGTCGAGGTCGACGGCTTCACCGGCGCGCATCGGATGCTGCGGGTCGACATCCTGCACGACGTCGGCGACTCGCTCTCGCCGATCATCGACCTCGGCCAGGTCGAGGGTGGCTTCGTGCAGGGCGCCGGATGGCTCACGCTCGAGGAGCWGCGCTGGGACGAGTCGGACGGTCCCGGCCGGGGTCGCCTGCTCACCCAGTCGGCAAGCACCTACAAGCTCCCGAGCTTCTCGGAGATGCCCGACGAGTTCAACGTGCACCTGCTCGAGCAGGCCGCCGAGGAGGGTGTCGTCTACGGCTCGAAGGCGGTCGGCGAGCCGCCGCTCATGCTGGCGTTCAGCGTGCGCGAGGCGATCCGTGAGGCCGTGGGCGCGTTCGGGCCGTCGGGTCGCAGCGTCGCACTGGGATCGCCTGCGACGCCCGAGACGACGTACCGGGCGATCCTCGGCGTGCAGCGGTCGGCTGCGGTCGGCGACGGGCGAGCGGATGCCGCGGGCGATCGTCGAGCGGATGCCACGGGGGACACGGCCGGGGACACGGCGGGCGACGGATCTCATGCCGCCCGCGCCGGCGGTGCGGCATCCGGTGCCACCGGGCACCTCGTGCCCTCGGACTCGTAGGCGGCCGCGTGGACTGGGTCGACGCCCTGCAGCGACTGCGCGCCTCGCGCACGCCGGCGGTGCTCGTCACGGTCGCGATGGTGCGCGGGCACGCGCCGCGCAACGGCGGGGCGAAGATGGTGGTCTCGGCGGATGCCGCGTTCGGCACGGTCGGCGGCGGCAACCTCGAGCAGACCGCCCTGCACCGGGCGCGCGAGCTGCTCGCCGATGGCTTCGCCGCCACCGAGCCCGAGCTGCTCACGCTCACRCTGAGCGACAAGGCCGTCACCGACTACGGCGTGCAGTGCTGCGGAGGAGAGGTCACCATGCTGCTGGAACCCGTCCCGGTAGTGCCGGCCGTCGCCGTGTTCGGGCTCGGCCACGTCGGGCTCGAACTCGCCCGCATCCTCGCGCGGCAGCCGATCGAGCTCACCCTCGTCGACTCGCGGGCCGAGATGC
>NZ_JBFUCL010000360.1:0-3743 GCF_056405255.1 Agromyces sp. P1_H4
GCATCATGGCGTGCCTCGGCCTCGCCGGTGCCCGCGCCTACGCCGCGCTCACCGCCGCGCAGGAGGTCGCGCTGGATGCGCCGCTCCTGCTCGACGGCAACTACGACTGGCTGAGCCCGTCGATCCAGCACCGTGCCCGTGTGACCACGCGGATCAAGGCCGATCGCGACTGCGCGTCGGTGGCCGCGGCATCCGTCATCGCCAAGGTGCATCGCGACCGGGGCATGCGCAGCGCGCACGACGACCTGCCCCTCTACGGCTGGGACGAGAACAAGGGCTACTCGAGCCGAGGGCACTTCGCCGCCCTCGCCGAGCACGGCCCGAGCGCCCTGCACCGGCACACGTGGCTCCACGAGCGCCCCGAGGAGGCGCCGGCGCTCTTCGACCTCGGCGTAGGATGAATCCCGATGGATGAAGACGAGTTCGAAGACTACGACCGCGAGGTCGAGCTGGCCCTGTACCGCGAATACCGTGACATCGTGTCGCAATTCCAGTACGTGGTCGAGACGGAGCGGCGCTTCTACCTCGCCAACGAGGTCGAACTGGTGCGCCGCGACACCGAGCACGACTTCTACTTCGAGTTGACCATGAAGGACGTCTGGGTCTGGGACGTCTACCGTGCCGACCGGTTCGTGAAGTCGGTGCGCGTGCTCACGTTCAAGGACGTGAACGTCGAGGAGCTCGCGACGCGCGAGTTCGAGCTTCCCAAGGAGCTCGCGCTCGACGAGTAGCGCTCGGGCCTTCCCGCGACGACGGCCACTGCGGTCGGCCGGCGGAGGACCATGCTGACGTCCACCTTCGTCGGCGACTCGTCCTCGACACCCTGACTGCTGCCGCCCGCGGCCACGAGGCGGTCGAGACCGCTCCGGCCGGATGGTTCCGCCATCACGCTGGTCGCGGAGGTGGTGCTGGTGGCCCACAATGCGGAACTCGGTCGGCGCGGCGAACAGCTCGCGGTCGACCATCTGGAATCGCGCGGGATGCGCGTCGTCGCCCGCAACTGGCGATGCAGGCTCGGCGAGATCGACATCGTCGCGCGCGACGGGAGCGACACGGTCGTCGTCGAGGTGAAGACCCGCACGTCGCAGGACTACGGTCATCCGTTCGAGGCCATCACGCCGATCAAGCTCGCTCGGCTGCGCCGGCTCGCGATCGCCTGGTGCGAGGCGACGGATGCCCCGGTCGCGCGTCTCCGCATCGACGCGGTGGCCGTGCTCGCACCGACCGAGGCGCCGGCGCTCATCGAGCACCTCGAGGGGATCGGCTGATGCCCGTGGCACGCACGCGCTCCATCGCGCTCCTCGGCCTCACCGGCTCGGTGGTCGAGGTCGAGGCCGATCTCTCGTCGCAGCTGCCCGGATTCGTGATCATCGGCCTGCCCGACGCGGCACTGACCGAGGCTCGCGAGCGGGTGCGCTCCGCCGCCGTTAACGCGGGGTGCCCGCTCCCGCAGCGCAAGCTCACGGTCAACCTCTCGCCCGCGGCGCTGCCCAAGCACGGGTCCGGGTTCGACCTGGCGATCGCCATCGCGTGCCTTGCGGCCGCCGGCGAGGTCTCGGTCGATTCCGTCGATCGCGTCGTGCACCTCGGGGAGCTCGGCCTCGACGGTCGGCTCCGTCCGATCGACGGCATCCTGCCGGCCGTGCTCGCCGCGGTCCGGGCCGGCCATGACACCGTGATGGTGCCTGCCGCGAATGCCGCCGAGGCGGCGCTGGTGCCGGGCGTCGAGGTGATCGGCGTCTCGTCGCTGCTCGAGGCGGCGATCCGCCACGGCGGCGACTACGAGGAGCAGGCCGTCGAGGCCGTGCCCGCGATCATCCGGGGAGACGACGGCGAGCCCCTGGTCGGCGACCTGGCGGACATCGCCGGGAACGGCGATGCGGTCGAGGCCCTGATCACGGCGGCCGCGGGCGGGCACCACCTCTTCCTGCTGGGTCCACCGGGGGCCGGCAAGACCATGCTCGCCTCGCGGCTGCCGGGCATCCTGCCCGACCTCGATTCGGATGCCGCCCTCGAGGTCTCGTCGATCCGATCGCTCTCCGGTCGGCCGTTGGGCGCCACGCTCTCGGTGCGTCCGCCGTTCGAGGCTCCCCATCACACCGCATCGGCCGCGGCGATCGTGGGCGGCGGGAGTCGGGTCATCCGCCCGGGCGCGGCCGCTCGCGCGTCGCACGGAGTGCTCTTCCTCGATGAAGCGCCCGAGTTCGCCTCGACCGTGCTCGACGTGCTCCGCCAGCCGCTGGAATCGGGCACCATCTCCATCCACCGGGCGAGCGCGGTGGCATCGTTCCCGGCCCGCTTCCAGCTCGTCATCGCCGCCAATCCCTGCCCGTGCGGCCATCACGGCGTCGATGACACCAGTTGCACCTGCTCACCGGTCGTGCGCCGCCGCTACCTCGCGCGCATCTCCGGCCCGCTGCTCGACCGCATCGACCTGCAGATCCTGGTTCCCCGCATCACGACCGCTGGGATCCGCGTCGCGGCCGATCTGCCGGGGTTGTCCAGCGCCGAGGCTCGAGTGCGCGTCGACGCGGCCCGCGCGATCGCGCGTGAGCGCCTCCGGGCGACGCCCTGGCGCACGAACTCCGAGATGCCCGGGCCGTGGATGCGCGGCGCCGGTCGCCTCCACCCCGGGGGGCGCGCGAGTGCCGCGCTCGATCGGGCGCTCGAGCGCGGCGGCATCACGATGCGCGGATACGACCGTGTCCTCAAGACCGCGTGGACGATCGCCGACCTCGACGGGGCCGCCGCCCCGACCGCCGAACACGTGGGCCGGGCCTACTTCATGAGGAAGGGCATCAACGCATGACGCGGTTGCAGCAGGCGGCCGACCGATCGGCCGCGGAGTTCGCCGCCGTCCGCACCGGCGGGGAGCCGACGCTCGAGGCGTTCGCCCGGGCCGTCCTCGGCCTCGTTGCGGAGCCCGGTGACGGCGTGCTCGGCCGGGTGGTCGGAGCGATCGGAGCGATCGACGCGGCCGAGTCGCTGCTGGCCGGTCGCTCGGCCGCCGACCTGGTCGAGCGGGTCGTGGGGGCTGGAGGCGACCTCGACGAGCGCGAGGCGACGGCGGGACTCGATCGCTGGTCGCCACGGCTCGATCACGGGTCGTTCGTCCGCTCRCTCACCCAGGCGGCTCGTGTCGGGGCGGTGCTGCTCACGCCCGACGACCCCGCGTGGCCGCGCGGCGTCGACGAACTTCACGTGCATGCACCGCTCGGTCTCTGGGTGCGGGGGCGAGCCGACGCGCTGTCGTCTGCACGCTCCACGATCGCCCTCGTCGGCGCGCGCGCGGCGACGGGCTACGGCGAGCACGTCGCCATGGAGGCTTCGGCCGGGCTCGTCGACCGTGGCTTCACCGTGGTCTCGGGCGGTGCCTACGGCATCGACGGCATGGCGCATCGCGCCGCGCTGGCGAGCGACGGCACGACCGTCGCCTTCCTCGCTGGCGGAGTCGACCGGTTCTATCCGCTGGGGCATGAATCCCTCCTCGCGCGCATCGTGCAGACCGGGGCGGTGGTGTCGGAGCTGCCCTGTGGTGCGGCGCCGACGAAATGGAGGTTCCTGCAACGCAATCGCCTCATCGCCGCCGCGAGCGAGGCGACCGTCGTGCTCGAAGCCGGGATCCGTTCGGGATCGCTCAACACGGCCGGGCACGCGGCCGCGCTCGGCCGCCCGCTCGGAGCCGTGCCGGGGCCGGTGACGAGTCCCGCCTCGGCCGGATGCCACCGCCTCCTGCGGGAGTT
>NZ_JBFUCL010000361.1:0-3731 GCF_056405255.1 Agromyces sp. P1_H4
GCCCCGCCCTCGCCGCTCGCCTCGCGCCGCCTCGCCCTCGCCGCCCCGCCGAAATGCAGGAAGAAGCGGAGGGAACGCCGGCCCCGGCCCGGCGCTCCGYGGCGCGCCGCCCGGGACTTCCTCCATTTCGGCAGCGCGAGCGGCGCCGGCGCCGCACGATCGGGGCCGCCGGCTGACGCCGCGACACGGGCCGTCACCCGCGGCATCCGGGCGATACCCTGACCCGGTGAGTGATTCGAACACGCCGTTCGGGCAGGCGAAGTACCAGGTGCGGTTCGACTGGGGCGGGGCGGGCGCCGAACGCATCCTGCCGGGCGCCCACGTGGTGGTCGTGGTCGACGTGCTCTCGTTCACGACGGCCGTGGTGGCGGCGGTGGAGCATGGCGTGCCCATCGCTCCATGGGCGACGGATGACCCGCACGGCGCCACGGCGCTCGCCGAACGGCTGGGCGGGTCGGTCGCCGGCCGACGCGGGGAGCCGGGCCCGAGCCTCTCGCCGACGAGCTTCACCGGCCGCGAGGCCTACGACGAGCTCGACGGACCGGTCGTGCTGCCGTCGCCGAACGGTGGAGCCATCGCCGCCGCGCTCGCCGATCGGGGCGTCGTGGTGCTCGCCGGCGCGCTGCGCAACCGCACGGCGGTCGCCCGCCGCATCCTCGCGCTGCAGGAGGAGCGGGGTGAACGCACCGTGGTCGCGATCRTCGCCGCGGGCGAGCGGTCGTCGGGTGCGCCCGGCTCAGCAGCCGGAGCCGGAGCCGCAGCGGCACCCGCCGACGACTCCATCCGGTTCGCGATCGAGGACCAGCTGGCGGGCGGCGCGATCGTCGACGCCCTCGTCGCCCTGGGCATCGACCACACCTCGCCCGAAGCGGCCGTCGCCTGCGCCGCCTTCGAGGGACTCCGGCACGCCGGGACCCACCTCATCGGTGCGTCGGGCAGTGCGGTCGAGCTCGTCGAGCAGGGGTACCGCGCCGACGTGCGCTTCGCCACCGAGCTGGATGCCGCCGAGGTCGTGCCCGAGCTGCGCGACGGCGTCTTCCGCGCCTGACGCGCCACGGCACCGTCCGCGACCGCCAGAGGGCGGGTCGGTCGCCCGGGTTCAGGCCGCGGCCCGCACCGCCTTGCGGGCCCGGTGCGCCCGCACCTTCGCCCGGTTGCCGCAGCGCTGCATCGAGCACCACCGGCGGGTGGCCGCGCGCGAGGTGTCGAGGTAGACCATCCCGCAGTCGGCGCCGTCGCACTCACGGATGCGCCCGGTGTTGGCGGGATCGAACAGGTCGACGGCGTCGCGGGCGATCGTCGACAGCGCCTGCCCGACGGTCTGCACCGAGCGGCCCGCCTGCCGCGAGCCGCCGCCGAGCACCGGCGGGATGTCGGGCGTGGCGGCATAGAGGTTGACGAGGTCGATGTCCGCCGCGCGGGGTGCGTCGTCTTCGGCGGCGGCGACGGCCAGGCGCCCGATCGCGTCGCGGAGCGAGATCGCGTCGAACAGGTCGCGGGAGCGGGCCGCGCCGACGGCCACGGGGAACCGCTCGCGCATCCATGCGGTGAGGTCGTCGGGTGAGTGCAGCAGCTCGGCCTCCCGCGCACCGCGCATCGGCCCGGTGTAGGCGAAGTCGAGGGCGAACGAGCCCGAGTCGAACCACCAGCGCGTGCCCTCGGCAGAGGTGAACCACTGTCCGATGGGGATGGACACGGTCGAGACGGGCATTGAACCATCCTCAGCAGTGACGGATGCCGCATCCGCGCGTTCGAGTGCGACGCATGCTCGGGCGGGCATGCGTTCCGGCGACCCGGCTGAGGCGGCGCTCAGCCGGAGGCCGCGCTCGCGGCCCGCCGCCGTATCGCCGGCGTGATCTCGCGATGACGCCACACGATGAGGTTCGCCCGGTCGAAGCCACGACGGCAGAGGCCGCAGCTCAGGGGGCGCTGGGGTTCACGGTAGCGGAAATGCTCGTGGCCCGCGGGGCAGTGTCCGACCCACGGGGCGAGTTCGTGCGCGACCTCGCCGTCGTGCGTGCGACGGCCGACGTAGCCGAGCTCCGTGGCGATGCTCGTCCACCGGGCTCCGTGGCCGGCGCGGGGTCCGGCGAGCGCGTGCGCGACCTCGTGCAGGAGGATCTGGTGGATCTCGTCGTCGTCGTAGCGGGCGGCGAGGTACCGCGAGACCGAGATGTGCTTGGCGGTGTAGTTGCAGAGGCCTGCGCGCTTCTTGGCGTTGTCGAAGCCGAAGCTCCAGACTGCGGGGTCGAGGTGCAGGGCGATGAGCGCGTCGGCCCACCGTCGCACCCGCTCGAGATCCGCCATGGGACGAGGATAATCCCGCGGAACGCCGCGCGGCAGGAGGTGGTGACCCCCGAACGGGTGCGCGTCTCGCGGCGGCATCCGTCGGCCCGGCTCATGAGGGTGCGAGGCGCACCCGGAAGAGCTTGTCGTCGCCGGGGGAGGGCGACCCCCGGCCGTCGGTGTTGTTGCCGATGAACCACAGTTCGCCGTCGGGGCCCGCGGTGACGTCGCGGAGGCGGCCGAGCTCGCCCGTGAACCACGGCGTCGCGGTGAGGGCGGCGCCCGACGTGGCGGGGGCGATCGACCACAGCCGTTCGCCGCGGAGGGCGGCGAGGAACAGCGTGTCGCCGACGATCGCGAGTCCGCTCGGGCTGGCTTCCGCCGTGGCCCACTGCTGCACGGGGTCGATGAAGCGCGGGTCCCCGGCCTGGCCTTCGACGACCGGCCAGCCGTAGTTGCCTCCGCGGGTGATGCGGTTGAGCTCGTCCCACGTGTTCTGCCCGAACTCCGCCGCCCAGAGGTCGCCGTTCGCGTCCCACGCGATGCCCTGGGGGTTGCGATGCCCGAACGACCACGTGAGGTTGCCGAACGGATTGCCCGGCGCCGGCTGCCCGTCGGGCGTCATCCGCAGGATCTTGCCCGAGAGCGAGTTCGGGTCCTGCGCGACGTCTCCGTTCCCGGCGTCGCCGGCGGTGGCGTAGAGGAACCCGTCGGGTCCGAACCCGAGGCGGCCGCCGTCGTGGTTGCCGGCCTTGGGGATGCCGGTGAGCACGTCCTCCGGCGCCCCGAGGCCCAGCGAGCCGGGAGCGCCCGTGAGCGGCATCCGCACGATGCGGTTGTCGGATGCCGCGGTGAAGTAGGCATAGACGAGGTCGGGGTCGTCGCCGTCGGTGGGCCGGAACGCCAGGCCGAGGAGCCCTCCCTCGCCACCGGGCACGACGCCCGGCACGTTGGCGGCCACCCGCAGCGACCCGTCGCCGAGCACCTCGACGACGTTCGCGGTGTCGCGCTCGCTCACGAGGGTGCCGCCGCCGGGCAGGCGGAGGATCGACCACGGCGACTGCAGCCCCTGCGCGATGACCTCGACACCGCCGGTGGGCAGCAGCACGGGCGGCGGTCCGGTGGGCGTCGGCGTCGCGGTGAGGGTCGACGGGGGCGGCGCTGCAGTGCCCGGCGGCGTCGACGGCAGTGGGCTGCGGGCGGGCGCGGGCGCGACGCATCCGGTGATCACGAGGGCGAAGGCGACGGATGCCGCGACGGCGGCCGCGCGCGTGAGCCGCCGCCCGCTCCGCCCTGACTGCTGCAGCCGTCCGTTTCGTCTGCTGCGTGCCGCCTCGCGCATGCGCCCTCCCCGTCCCAGTCTGCGCGCAGGTTCGGCAGAATGGGAGCATGGAGCCGGTGATCGACCTCAACAGCGACCTCGGCGAATCGTTCGGCGCATGGCG
>NZ_JBFUCL010000362.1:0-3714 GCF_056405255.1 Agromyces sp. P1_H4
GAGCAACTGCGTGCACACCTCGCCGGTCGCTTCGAGTGCGGACTGACGGCCGGTGTGGGAGACCACGAGGAAGTGCCGTGCGTCGTTCACGCGATCGCGCCTCCTGTCACTTCGTCCACCCGACGCATCCATTCTGTCGGATTCACCCCACGCGCTGCGCTGAGGTGCACGAGATACTCATGGTTCCCATGGCTTCCGACGATTGGGGAGGACAGGACTCCCGCGGTGCCCAGGCCGAGGTCGAACGCGGCCCAGAGCACGTTCGCCAGCGCCTCGGCCCGGAGCGCGGCATCGCGCACCACGCCCTCGCGCACGCCCCCGCGGCCCACCTCGAACTGCGGTTTCACGAGCAGCACGAAGTCGGCGTCGTCGGCCCCGGTCGCCCGGAGCGCCGGCATCACGGTGGTCAGCGAGATGAACGAGAGGTCGGCAGTCACGAGCGACGGGGGCTCGTCGACCCCCGTGGCCCGGGCGAGTGCCGCGCGATCGAGGTCGCGCACGTTGCATCCCTCGACGAGGACCATGCCGGGTGCGCCGTGCAGCTCGGGCGCGAGCTGGCCGTGGCCGACGTCGACCGCGAGCACCGTGCGCGCGCCGCGCTCGAGGAGGACCTGCGTGAATCCTCCGGTCGACGCGCCCGCATCGAGCGCCACGCGCCCGGCGGGGTCGACGGCGAACCCGTCGAGCGCGGCGATGAGCTTGTGCGCGCCTCGGCTGACGTAGTGGTCGGATGCCGCGACGGCCAGCTCCGCGGACTCCGGCACCTTCAGCGACGGCTTCAGCGCCGGCCGCCCGTCGACCGTCACGACGCCCGCGGCGATCAGCGTCGCGGCCTGCGTGCGCGACCGAGCGAGCCCACGCGCGGCCAGCGCCGCATCCAGTCGCTGTTCGAGCATCGTCAGTTCGGGTCGCGCGACGGGTCGGATCGCTCGAGCTCGGAGCGAAGGCGATCTGCGAGCTCCTGGTAGCGGGGCGCCCGCTCGGCCAGCGGAACCGACTCGATGTCGTGGATGTCGGCCGCCGCGTCGTCCGACGCCTCACCCGAGCCCGACACGGCACCGGACGCGTCTGCGGATGCGGCGGCAGCCGCCTCGACGCCGTCGACGTCGTCTGGCTCTCGGAGGTCGTCGGTGCTCATCGCACCAACGCTACCCCGACCAGCCGACGCCGCGGTGGCACGAATCACGCGTAGAGGCTCGGAGGCACATCCAGGGCGTGGATCGCGGTGCCCGACTGCCAGATCGCCGCGCAGGCGGCGCGCAGCAGGTCGAGCCCGCCGTCGCCGGGCGAGACGATCACGACCTTGCGGCCGTCGACCCGCACGCGCGCCTCGTTCACGCGCACCCCACCACCACGCACCGCCTCGACGACCGGGTACGGCTCGTGCAGCCCGCGCAGGTCGCGCAGGATGAAGTCGGGCCGGCTCGCGGCATCCGCGGCGAGCACCTGCTTCGCGCGGTCGATGCCCGTGAGCACCACGGCGCTCGCCATCCCGGCCCGATTCGCTCCGAGGATGTCGGTGTCGAGGCGGTCGCCCACGACGAGCGGTCGGTCGGCGCCGAATCGACGCTTCGCCTCATCGAAGATCGGCGTCTCCGGCTTGCCGGCGACGACCGGGAACCGGCCGACGGCGGTGTGCACCGCGGAGACGAGGGTCCCGTTCCCGGGGGCGATGCCGCGAGCGACGGGGATCGTCCAGTCCATGTTCGTCGCGATCCACGGGATGCCTGCCGTGGCGGCATCCGGACCGCCGTGGGCGTTGAGCGCGAACGAGGCCTCGGCCAGTTCGCGCCATCCCACCTCGGGAGCGAAGCCCTGCACGACCGCGTCGGGTGCGTCATCGGCGGAGCGCGTCACGCGGAAGCCGCGCTTCTCGAGCTCGACCACGATGCCCTCACCGCCGACCACGAAGACCAGTGCGCCGGGGTCGACACGCTCCTCGAGCAGTCGCATGGCGGCCTGCGGCGACGTGACGACATCGTGGGGCTCGACCGCGAGGCCGAGCTCGGCCAGGTGGCCGGCGACGGATGCATCGCTGCGCGACGCGTTGTTCGTGATGTAGCCCACCGAACGCTGCGCCTTGGCGCGATTGAGGCTCTCCACCGCGTGCGGGATCGCACCGGAGCCTGCATAGACCACGCCGTCCAGGTCGGCGAACACCGCGTCGATCCCCTCGAGCGGGGTGGTCGGCTCAGTCCTCGTGCGGAACAGGCCCATCGGGCGCGTCCTCGTTGTCATCGGTGGGGTCGTCCCGCTCGAGTGCCTCGCCCTCTGCGAGCACGGCGGCGACATCGTCCTCGAGCACGTCACCGGGGTCGCCGGCACGCTCGTCGTGCACGACAGGCGTCGGGTTCGCCGACTCGGCGGCGACCGGATCAGTCACCACGACGTCGGCAATCACCGATGTGCTGTGTGCCGCCGTCTCGTCGTGCTCCACACCGTCCTCGAGTTCGACCTCGAAGATCTCGACGAGCTCGGATTCCGCCGCGGGCCCGTTGAGCGCTTCCTCCGCCCGGTTCGCACGGGAACGCCAGTCCGCAGCTTCCGAATCACGCCCGAGTTCCTCGAGCACCTCGGCATAGGCCGCGAACAGCGCGGGGCTGTACGAGAAGGCGCGGTCGGGATCGAGCTGGGGGATCTCGAGCTCCGCAAGCGCGAGCTCGGGCTGTTCCAGGTCCAGGCGGGCACCCGACATCGCGATCGCGAGTCCGACCTGCACCGCAGCCGGCAGTTCATTCCGGTCGACGGCGCGACCGACCTCGAGCGCCCGGTCGGGTCGTCCGACGCCGCGTTCGCTGTCGACCATCAGGGGCAGCTGGTCGTTGCTCCCGGAGATCCGACGGAACGTACGCAGTTCGCGGAGCGCGAGCTGGAAGTCGCCGGTCGCATACGCCGTGATGGCCAGGGTCTCGCGGACCACGGCGATGCGCCCGGCTCGCCGAGCGGCGGACATCGCGTGCTGGTGGGCGAGCTCGGGGTCCTCATCGAGGTACTCGGATGCCGCGACGAGGTGCCGCGCGACCCAGTCGGCGTTCTCCTTGCTCAGCGTCTTGAGTTCGGCGCGAGCTCCACGATCGAGGTCGCGCGCCTCGATGCGGTCGGGGATCTCTGGGTCGTCATGACGCGGACGCACCGCGAGGTTCGCGGCGCCGAAGTTCTCGCGCGGCTCCTCGTACTTCGGTCCGCGGGCATCGGGCCGAGGTCCACGTCGATCGTCGGAGCGATTGCCACCACCGGAGTACGGACGCTTCTCGCCGCCACCGGAGTAGGGACGCTTCTCGCCACCACCCGAATACGGACGCTTCTCGCCACCACCGGAGTACGGACGCTTCTCGCCACCACCGGAGTAGGGACGCTTCTCGCCACCACCSGARTASGGACGCTTCTCGCCACCACCCGAGTACGGACGCTTCTCGCCACCACCCGAGTACGGACGCTTCTCGCCACCACCCGAATAGGGACGCTTCTCGCCACCACCGGAGTACGGACGCTTCTCCCCGCCACCCGAATAGGGACGCTTCTCCCCGCCACCGGARTASGGACGCTTCTCCCCGCCACCGGAATAGGGACGCTTCTCCCCGCCACCGGAATAGGGACGCTTCTCCCCGCCACCCCGTGATGCGTCGCGCCCGGTGCCCTGTCCGCTCCTGCTCGATGAGGAACCTCTGGCGCTTCCTTGCGCCCGGTCGCCACCCCGGTCGTTGCGTTTGGGGC
>NZ_JBFUCL010000363.1:0-3711 GCF_056405255.1 Agromyces sp. P1_H4
GTTCGTGGCGCGGCGCCCGGCCTCGGTCGACGCCGTGCACGCCGCCGCCATGGTGGTGTCGGGCACCACCGCGCTGCAGGCGATGCGGCTCGCGGGCGTCACGCCGGGACAGCACGTGCTCGTGAACGGCGCGTCGGGCGGCGTCGGCGGCTTCGCGGTGCAACTGGCGAAGGCGATGGGCGCCGAGGTCACCGGGGTCTGCCGGGGGTCGAAGGCCAAGCACGTGCTCGCCCTCGGCGCCGACCGGGCCGTCGACTACGAGTCCGACGACTTCACGGCGAGCGAGGGCCGCTACGACGTGATCCTCGACCTCGTCGCCGACCACCCGCTCGGACGCACGCGACGGGCGCTGCGACGCGGCGGCACCCTCGTGCTCTCGTCGGGGCGCGGCGGCCGAGTACTCGGTCCGATCGGGCGCATCGCCGCGGCATCCGTCACGTCGCCGTTCGTGCCCCAGCGGCTGCGCACGCTCGCCGCACGCCGCAGCGGCGACGACCTCGCCGAGCTCGCCCGCCGGGTCGACGCGGGCGAGGTGCGACCGGTCGTCGATGCGGTGTTCCCGCTCGACCGCGCCGCCGAGGCCGTCGCCCGGTTGGAGTCGGGGCAGGTGCGGGGCAAGGTCGTGATCGCGATCTGAGCCCTGCGGTGCCGCCCCGCAGTCAGCCGAGCAGGACCGCGCCGTAGGCGAGCGCCGCCACGAGCACCCACGACGTGAGGCCCACGACGAGTGCGCGCCATCCGGTGTGCACGAGCTCGGCGAGTCGGATGGAGGCGCCGAGCGCGAACAGGGCCGTCGCCAGCAGGGCGGTCTGCACCACGTCGGCGCCCGCGAGCAGCCAGTCGGGGAGGGGTACGAAGGAGTTCACCAGCACCGCCGCGAGGAAGCCGGCGATGAAGAGGGGAACGATCGCCGGTGGCCGGCCCAGGGGCTGGATCGCCCGCCGGCGCTCGACCGCCGCGGTGATCGCGACCATGGGGGCGAGCATGAGCACGCGGGTGAGCTTCACCACCACGGCCACCGCGAGCGCCGCGGGTCCGGCGAGCTGCGCGGTCGCGACGACCTGGCCGACGTCGTGCACGCCGGCACCCACCCAGTGCCCGAACCCTGTGGTCGAGAGGCCGAGCGGATGCCACAGCGCAGGCAGCACGGCGATGGCGAGCGTGCCGCACAGCGTGACGAGGGCGACCGGCACGGCCTGCTCCTCGTCCTTCGCGCGCATCGTGGCGGCCATGGCGCCGATGGCGGACGCCCCGCAGATCGAGAACCCGCTCGCGACGAGCACGGGCTGGTGCCCGGGCAGGCCCAGTGCGCGCCCGAGGCCGATCGTGCCGACGAAGGTCACCAGCACGACGCCCACGGTCGTGGCGATGGTGATCCAGCCGAGGCCGGCGATGTCGACGAGGCTGAGCTTCAGTCCGAGCAGCACGATGCCGAGGCGCAGCAGCCGGCGCGCGGCGACGCGGAGGCCGGGTGCGAGCGTGCCGCCGAGGGCCGGCTGCAGCCCGGGCACCTGGCCGACGATGATGCCGAGCGCGACGGCGACCGTGAGGATCGGCACCGCGGGCACGGCCAGGTGCACGAGCCACGCCACGAGGGCCGCGGATGCCGCGACGGCGAGTCCCGGCATCCGCTCGCGCATCGCCCCGCCGGCCGTCGGCCCCGCGGGGCTCACGTGGCCCAGCTCGGCGCCCAGAAGTGCAGCTGCCGGAACTCGGGCGTGACCGGGACCGCGGTCCAGATCGGGTAGTAGAACGCCGAGACGAGCACGACGAACCCGAGGAAGATCGCCACCGTCGCGATGCCGCGTTCCCGTCGCCATCGCACGTCGTCGCGGCGGCCCAGGATGAGGGCGATCACCGCCGTCAGGGCCAGCATCGTGTAGGGCTGGAAGGCGATCGAGTAGAACTGGAACACCGTGCGGTCGAGGTACATGAGCCAGGGGAGGTACCCTGCGGCCAGGCCGAGCAGGATCGCCCCCACCTGCCACTCGCGGTACCGCACGAGCCGGTACACGAGGTAGAAGCACGCGAGCGCCGCGGCCCACCAGATGAGCGGGTTGCCGATCCCGATGATCGACGACCAGCAGGTGTCGGCGCCGCATCCGCCCGAGCCGTCCTTCGTGTCGGCGAAGTACATGTTCGTGGGCTTGAACATGAACAGCCACGTGAGCGGGCTCGACTGCGAGGGATGGTCGGCGTGGACGCCGAGGTGGTAGGTGTACGCGGACAGGTGGTAGTGCCACAGGCTCTGGAACACCGGCGGCACCCACGAGAAGAAGCCGGTCGCGCGGTTCTGGAGGTCGTCGGCCCAGTGCCGGTAGTAGCCGCCGTCGGTGACGAGCCAGCCCGTCCAGGAGGCGAGGTAGACGATCGCCGCGACGGGCACGTAGAGGAGGAACGTCACCGGTCCCTGCTTGAGCACGGCGCCGGTCAGCCAGAACGGCACCCCTGCGCGCCGTCGGGCGAGCGCGTCGACGATGACGAGGTAGACGCCGAACGCGGCGAGGAACCAGAGGCCCGACCACTTCACCGCGCAGGTCGCACCGAACGCGGCACCCGCGGCGAACACCCACGGTCGTGCCCAGATCGCCGGACCGTAGTGCGGATCACGGCCGTCGGCCCGCGCGAGCTCGAGCCGGCGCTCCAGCTCCTGCTTCGACCGGTCGCGATCGATGAGCACGAACCAGAAGCCGAGGAGTGCGAAGAGCATCACCCAGTTGTCGAGCAGGGCCACCCGGGACATCACGATGGCGTTGCCGTCGACCGCGAAGAGGAACGCCGCGATCACGGCGACGATCGTCGACGGCCACAGCCGCCGCGCGACGAGCGCGAGCACGAACACCGCGACGGTGCCGGCGAGCGCGGTGCTCGCGCGCCACCAGAACGCGCTGTCGGCGCCGAACGCCGCCATCCCCAGCGCGATCATCCACTTGCCGAGCGGCGGGTGCACGACGTAGTTGGGCTCGTCGAGGAAGATGTCGGTGTCGCCGCGCGCGAAGTCCTCGTCGGCCCCCTCGGGCCACGTCGACTCGTACCCGTGGTGCAGCAGCGTCCACGCGTCCTTCACGTAGTACGTCTCGTCGAAGATGATCGCCTGCGGATGGCCGAGGTTCCAGAATCGCAGCACCGCGGCGAGGAGGGTCACCACCAGCGGGCCGCCCCAGTACCAGAGCTGCTGCCRCCGCGGCGTGGAGAGCATGCGTCCCCACCAGGCGTCGAGCCGGGTGCCGCGCGCCTCGACGAACGGCTCGTCGTCGGGGTGTTCGGGTTCGTCGGCCGTCACGGCGTCGTCGGATGCCGCGTCGCCGGGCTCGCGCGCCTGTGAAGCGCGCGCGTCCGCGGCGCCGGTCTCAACACCCATGCGCCCCAGAGTAATCGCGCGCGACCGCCGGCGATGACGGTGGCGGGCGGTAGCGTCGGCAGCGCCGAACGCCGAGGAGGAATCGACGAGATGACCACGATCGAGCTCACGCGGTTCCGGGTGCGTCCCGACCGCGAATCCGCGCTCCTCGCCGCGCGGCCGGGCATGCTCGCCGACTTCGCCGCCGACCGTGAGGGCTTCCTCGAGGCGCGCCTCGTCCGCCTGCCCGGCGACGAGTGGCTCGACGTCGTCACCTGGCGGGCGCCCGAGCACCTCGCCGCGTCGCGGGCGAAGGGAGCGAACCTCCCGGGCGTCGCCGCCTTCTTCGCGGCGATCGACGCCCTCGTCGC
>NZ_JBFUCL010000364.1:0-3706 GCF_056405255.1 Agromyces sp. P1_H4
GCTTCACCCTCGCGAACCACCGGCGCAAGACCGTCGACCTCGCCGTCGACGAGGTGCCCGAGTCGGGGGCGGTGCGCGTGAGCGACGACCCCGAGCTGAGCGCCCTGTTCGATGCCGAGCTGCGTGGCGCGCTTGCGAGCGTCGGTGAGCGCGATCGGCAGATCCTGCTCCTGCACGCGTGGGACGGCCTCGACGGCGCCGAGCTCGCCGAGGTGCTCGGCATCTCCCGGTCGGGGGCGGATGCCGCGCTCTCGCGTGCCCGCAAGCGCCTCCGCGAGGCGTGGGGCGAGCGGCTGTCCTTCTAGCGCGACACGGCACGGCACGCGCGCGGGTCCTTCGGCGTCGGGTGCAAGGTTCCGGCCTCGCCGGACATATCCGTCTATGAACGAACGTCACGGAGGGTGATCGACATGCATGACGACAACGAGCTCGACCCGGTGGCGCGGCTCCGCGCCGCTGATCCCGCTGCGTCGGTCGAGCCCCGCGCCGGGTTCGCCGACGAGGTCGTCGCCCGGGCGACCGCTGCGTCGGCGGATGCCGCAGCCGCCACCGCAACGTCCACGACGGATGCCTCGCCGGCCGAGCCGTCGCCCGTCGCCGACCTGGCCTCCGAGCGTGCGCGCCGCCGCCCGACCTGGGTCGCCATCGCGGCGGTCGCCGCCTCGCTCGTGGTCTTCAGCGGAGCCGGCTACGCCGTCGGAGCCTCGACGAACGGGTTCACGAACGTCGCGGGCGCCGCAGCCCCGCCCATCTCGCTGCAGGGCGCCGCCGACGGCGCGACCACCGAGCAGAGCACCCTCCAGGACGGCGCGATCGCGGGAGCCGCGCCCGATCAGGCCAAGCGTTCCGCATCCGGCGCGAGCGGCATGCTCTACCCCGGGTTCGGGCGCAACAGCTTCCGCTCGTCGGGCCTCTCGACGGCGTCGGGCAGCGCGCCCGGCTACGGGTACGACGCCCGCGGTGCCTCGAACGCCGAAACGGTCGGTGCGCTGGCCGCCGCCCTCGGCGTCACGGGAACGCCCCAGCTGAAGGACGGCGCGTGGACGGTCGGTCCCCAGGACGGCACCGCCCCGTCGCTCTACGTCGGGCTCGACGGCACGCTCAGCTTCTCCTACTCGGATCCGCTCCTGAACCCCTGGAACTGCGCGACGACCGACACCGGCGCGGGCACGGAGGGCACCGACGGCACGGGCGAGGTCGCCCCCGTCGATCCCTGCGAGCCGCCGACCGTCGGCCTGCCGTCGGAGGACGCCGCGATCGACGCCCTGCGGTCGCTCATCGCCTCCGTCGGACGCGACCCCGGTGCCTTCGAGTACACCTCCGAGACGTGGGAGGGCGCGGTCACCCGTTCGGCGCAGGCCTGGCCCGTCGTCGACGGGCAGCGCATCGACCAGTCGTGGAGCCTCGAGCTGACCGACGGCGGCATCGTGAGCGCCTACGGCGCGCTCGCCGAGCTCGTGAACCTCGGCGACTACCCGGTGGTCAGCGAGCAGGAGGCGTTCGAGCGGCTCTCCGACCCCCGGTTCGGCGCGCAGGTGACCGCGATGCCGCTCGCCATCCGCGAGCAGGGAATCGAGACGGCCGACGGATGGACCGCGACTCCCGAGTGGGTGCCGCCGACCGAGCCGCCGGCGACGCCGGCCGACGGGGCATCCGTCGCCTGGCCCGTGAACGACGTCGAGATCGTCAGCGCCCGCCTCGGCCTCGCCAGCCAGTGGCAGCCCGACGGCAGTGTGCTCGTCGTCCCGGCCTACGAGTTCACGGATGCCGCGGGCGGCACCTGGTCGGTCATCGCCGTCGCCGATGCGAAGCTCGACTTCGCGTCGGCGGAGTGATCGGGGACTGACCGGGTCTGTGCCATCCCGGTCGGCCGCGGCATCCGGAACCGGCACGGCCTGTTCACGAGCGCGATCCCGTGGAAGGCTGGCGGCATGCCGGAATCACCAGAGGTGCAGGCGCTCACGGAGGAGCTCGCCGAGCGGTTGACGGGACGCGCGCTCGCGGGGGTCGACGTCGTCGAGTTCCGCACGCTGAAGACCCGGGCACGCACGCCCGAGACGCTCGTGGGCGAACGGGTGACCGGCACCGCCCGCCACGGCAAGCATGTCGACGTGGCCTTCGGTGCGGCGCACCTCGTGGTCTCGCTCGGCCGCCACGGCTGGGCGCGATGGGGCGCTTCCGGCGACGAGGCCGATCTGCCCGACGACGCGCCGCCCACGCTCGTGGTGCTCGAGTTCGACGACGGCTCGACGCTCGAGCTGACGGATGCCGGTGACTGGGTCTCGCTCGGATGCTTCGTGGTCGACGACCCGGCCGCGGTGCCCGCCGTGGCGAAGCTCGGTCCCGACCCGGCCCACCCCGACTTCTCGCGGGCGCAGTTCGACGCGGCGGTCGCCGGKCGTCGCAAGCAGGTGAAGGCCGTGCTGCAAGACCAGGAGTCGCTCGCGGGCATCGGCAACGCCTACTCCGACGAGATCCTGTTCACAGCGAGGATCTCGCCCGTCGGGCACGCCGCCGCGTTGACCGCGGATGAGGCCGATCGGTTGTTCGCCGCCACCGTCGGGACGATCGGCGACGCCATCGAGGCCCAGCGGGGCGTGCCGATCGCGGAGCTCAAGGCGGCCAAGGTCGCGTCAATGCGAGTGCACGGCCGGGCGGGCGAGCCGTGCCCGGTCTGCGGCGACACCATTCGCGACTTCTCGTTCGCGAGCACCACCGCCCAGTACTGCCCGACCGACCAGACGCACGGCGAGCTGCTGGCGCTCAAGTGAGGCGCGATCGCCGGAGACGATCGAGCCCTGTCGGCGGGCGGCGGCGCGGGCTAGGGTCGAGGCATCCCGCGACGTCGCGGGGGTGGGGAGCAGACCATGACCGATCACGTCTACCGGGTCACCGAGATCGTCGGCACATCGGGCGAGAGCATCGACACCGCGATCCGCAACGCCATCGGGCGGGCGACCTCGACCCTTCGCAACGTCGACTGGTTCGAGGTCGTGTCGACGCGCGGCGAGGTCGCCGACGGCAACGTCGTGCACTTCCAGGTCACGCTGAAGGTCGGGTTCCGGCTCGAGGAGTAGTCAGGCCGCGCCGGTGATCGAGGCGAGGTGCTCGTCGGGGCCGCGGCGCACCCGGCTGACCGCGTCGGGCGCGGCGGTGAACCGCCCCGGCCGCCCGTCGTCGTCGCGGTAGGCGACGCGGATGCCCCGGCCGACGCGGGCCACCTTCGTGACCTCGAACGTGCGGCCCGAGGCGCTGACGAGCGTGTCGCCCACCCGCAGGTGACGAGTCTGTCGCAGCTCCAGGACCTCCATAGTGAGAGTGTCTCAGGAGCCACCGACATCGTGTCGGGCACCGGCGTCCGGCGCCCTGAGCTGCGGTCGCGCGCCCTCAGCCGGCCCCGCCGCTCCGCTTCGAGAGCTTCTCCTGCAGCGCCGCTTCGTCGCCGACGAACCAGATCTGGTCGCCGCGGTTCGACTCCCACACGAAGTCCCGCAGGGCGTTGCTCTCGGCGAGATGCTCCGAGATGTCGCCGACGACCGCGAGGCGCAGCCTGTAGTTCACGAGCTTCTGCGTGATCTCGCCCGCGATCCCCGTGCTCAGCCGGAAGAACTCGGGGTCGAGGCGCGACACCGGCACCACGACGAAGTTCGCGTGGTGCGACCAGGCGGAGCCGACGAGGTCGTTGGCGTCATCGGGCGTCGAGATG
>NZ_JBFUCL010000365.1:0-3677 GCF_056405255.1 Agromyces sp. P1_H4
GTGCTCGGCGCCCCCGTGGTCATCAGCCTCCTCGTGCAGGTTCCCGCGGCGATCGGCATCGCCGTGTGGCTGCACCTCGGCTGGGCGGCCGGAGCCCTGCAGGTGCTGCTCGCCCTCATCGGGCCGCTCGCGCTGCTCGGGTCCCGCCGGTTCCCCGGGCCCACCGTGGCTGTGGTGTCCGCCGCCGCGCTGGCCGACCTCGTCACCGGCCCCGACGTCGGGCCGCCGTACATCGCGCTCGCCTTCGCGATCGTGCTCGCCGTCGCCCGTGGGGCGGTGGTGTGGGCCGTGGTCTCCGTGGTGGTCGCGTGGGTCGCCGCGATCGTGCTCGGGGCGCTCATCGGGCTCGACTGGCATCCGTTCCGGATCGCCCTGACCACGCTGCTGCTCGCGGCGTGCTTCGGCATCGGCGCCTTCGTGCGCACCCGTCGGCAGCGCGCCGCCGCCTTCCGTGCCGAGGCCGACCGCCGGCGCCAGACGGCCGAGCAGCGGGAACGTGTGCGCATCGCCCGCGAGCTGCACGACGTCATCGGCCACGCGCTCTCGCAGATCAACGTGCAGGCCAGCGTGGGGCTGCACCTCATGGACCGGGACCCCGAGCAGGCCCGCACCGCCCTGGCCAGCGTCAAGGAGACGTCGAAGACCGCGCTCGAGGAGGTGCGCAGCGTGCTCGGGGTGATCCGCTCAGACGGCGAGGCCCCGCTGGCGCCGCAGGCCGAGCTCGCCGAGCTGCCGCGGCTCGTGGCCGGCGTGCGCTCGCCGGGGTTCGAGGCGGAGCTCGTGGACCGGCTCGACGGTGCGCTCCCGGCCCGTGCCGCGCAGTTCGCGGCGTACCGCATCGCGCAGGAGGCCCTCACCAACGTCGTCCGTCACGCCGGCGCGACCCGTGCGGTGGTGGCGGTCGAGCGACTCGGCGACGAGCTGCTGCTCACCGTCGACGACGACGGCTCGGGGGCCGACGGCTCGGCGGAGGGCAGCGGCATCCTGGGCATGCGCGAACGGGCGGCGCTGCTCGGCGGCTCGGTGGAGCTCGCTCCGTCGCCGCGCGGCGGCACCCGGGTGACGGCCCGGCTGCCGTGGGGAGCGCCCTCGTGATCCGCGTCGCGCTCGCCGACGACCAGGTGCTCGTGCGCGCGGGCTTCCGTGCGCTGCTCGATGCGGAGGACGACGTCGAGATCGCGGGGGAGGCGTCGACCGGTGCGGACCTCCTCGCGCTCGTGCGCCGCGAGCCCGTCGACGTCGTGCTCATGGACATCAGGATGCCGGGCGGCGACGGCCTCTGGGCGACCGAGCAGATCGCCGCCGACCCGAAGCTCGCCGACGTGCACGTCGTCATCGTCACCACGTTCGAGCTCGACGAGTACGTCGCCCGCGCCATCCGGGCGGGGGCGAGCGGATTCCTCGTGAAGGACACCGAGCCCGTCGACCTCATCCGCGCCGTGCGGGTCGTCGCGAGCGGCGAGGCGCTGCTCTCGCCGGGCGTCACGAAGCGCCTGCTCGAGCGGATGGCCGTCGGGCTCCGCGACGCGCCCGACGACGCACGGCTGGACACCCTCACCGAGCGCGAGCGCGAGGTGCTGCGCCTCGTCGGGCAGGGGCTCACGAACGACGAGATCGCCGTGCGGCTGGTGCTCTCCCCGCTCACCGCGAAGACGCACGTGTCGCGCATCATGGCGAAGCTGCACGCCCGCGACCGCGTGCAGTTGGTGGTCATCGCCTACGAGTCGGGGCTCGTGGCCCCGGGCTGGCAGGAGTAGGCGCGGCATCCGTCGTGCTCCCGCGGGAGCAGCGCAGGTGTCTCCACCGGTCGGATTCGCGGATGCCGCGTCCCGGCGAGCATGGGTTCGACGGTCCACTCCCGGGCCGCGCGAACCAAGGGAACACATCATGCTCGCCACCCTCGCGACGACCGCGGTCGTCACCCACGCCGGCTCCTGGGCGGCCGGGTTCGGATGGGTCTTCTTCCTCATCCCGATCTTCTGGTTCCTCGTGATCGGACTGATCATCTTCCTCGTGACCCGCGGCCGACGCCGTGCATGGGCCGACGGCTCCTACGGTCCGCCGTGGGCGCGCGGCGGCAGCGCCGAGTCGACGCTCGGCGAGCGCTTCGCCAAGGGCGACATCGACGAGGTCGAGTACCGGGCGCGGCTCGAGGTGCTCCGCGCGAATCGACCGAACGCCTAGCGGCCGATCGACACGCGAGGGGCGGATGCCGCGGCATCCGCCCCTCGTCGTGTGCCGTCTCCGCGGCATCCGCTTCGCGCCCTGCGGACGCCGGAGTCAGTCGCCGAGCGCACGCCGCAGGGCTGCCGCCTCGTGCCGGTGGCCGACCGTCTCGTAGCCGACCACGACGACGAACGGCGACGCCGCCGTGATGAGGATCCCCACCCCGAAGCTCGCCCCGGCGGCCACGGCCGCGACCGCGAGCACCAGCACCACGACGCTGCCGACGAACAACCAGAGGTGGAAGGGGTCGAACTGCCGCAGCAGCAGCGAGTAGATGGTGAACAGCGCGATCATGAAGACGCCGACGGGCACGACGACGGTGAGCAGCGCCGGCACGAGGCCGATGTGGGCGACGCCCTCGATCTCGTAGGCCGCCACGTGCAGGCCCGCTCCGGCACCGGCGAGGGCGATGAAGATGAAGTAGTGCAGGTAGCCCCACACGAACCCGCGCTCGCGGAAGCGCTGCAGCACCTTGCCCGACGGCATCGTGAAGTACACCCACCACAGGCCGAACGCGAGCGCCGTGCCGCCGAAGGCCACGGTGACGGCCTCGACCGACCAGTCCTGCTCGTCGATCACGGCCGAGATCGCGAGGATGGTGCCCAGGATGATCTCGCCGAGCGTGATGATGACGAGCAGTCCGTAGCGCTCGGCGATGTGGTGCGCGTGCCAGGGCGTGCCGCCCTCGCGTCCGTGCTCGGCGACGTACGGCCCGACGAGTTCGAGCGCGATGAGCGCCGCCGTGATCGCGAGCGTCGGGACGAGCGGCACGTTGATGAAGATGACGGCGATCCAGCCGAGCTGGGCGATCGAGACGAAGACGGCGTAGGTGAGCGCCGTGCGACGGCGGGCGCCGTCGTGCTTCGCGGCGCGCAGCCAGAGGGCGATCGTGGCGACGCGCATGACGACGTAGCCGGCGACCACCACGCCGTTGTCGACGTGCTCGCCCCCGTCGAGCGAGTGGAATAGGTCGGGAAGGCCGAGCGCCAGGATCAGCACGCCGAGCATCTCGACCATGGTCGCGACGCGGAAGAAGATGTCGTCGTTGTCGTACGCCGACGCGAGCCACGAGTAGTTGATCCACGCCCACCAGATCGCGAAGACGGCGAACAGGAACCCGATGATCGCGGGCGTCCAGTGCCCGAGCTCGAGCAGGTGCGCCGTCTGCGCACCTGCCTGGCTGAAGGCGACGACGAAGGTGAGGTCGAACAGGAGCTCGAGCGGCGTGGAGGCGCGATGGGTCTCGTTCGGATCGCGGCCCACCATGCGCCGCAGGCGGTGGTCGAGGGGCGGCCGGGCGGATGCCGCGGTGCTCGCGTCCTGCGTCTGCTGATCGCTCATCGTGAGGCCCTCTCGGGGCGCACCCGCGGCGCCCGTCGCATCATGCTGCCACAGGCGCCGCGGGTGCCGCAGCGTGCGTCGGATCCGCTCGCTCAGCGCGAGAGCAGGAG
>NZ_JBFUCL010000366.1:0-3658 GCF_056405255.1 Agromyces sp. P1_H4
CCGAGACGCCGCTCGGGCTCTGTCGCGAGCACCTGCTCGCCGAGACGCCGCTCGGGCTCTGTCGCGAGCACCTGCTCGAGGCGTACGACTGGGTCAGCCGCGATGCCGGGGTGACCGACGTGCTGCCGTCGCCGTGCCGGGCCTGCGGGTCGAACGTCGGCGTGCGCTACCCGTCGGGGTGGGTCTGCGCCGAGTGCGAGTGGCGGGTGGGCGATGTGCCCGACGACGAGCTCGACCGGCCGCGCGTCGAGGTCGTCTATTACATCCGCTACCGCGACCAGATCAAGATCGGCACCTCCGTGAACCCGCGCATGCGGCTCGCGGTGCTGCCGCACGACGAGGTGCTCGCATTCGAGCGCGGCGGGCGCCTGCTCGAGCAGCGACGCCACGCGCAGTTCGCCGCGCACCGGTATCCGGGCACCGAGTGGTTCGCGGTGCACGACGCGCTGCTCGAGCACGTCGCCGAGCTGGCCGCCGGCGTCGACGATCCGTGGGCGGAGTACGAGCGGTGGGTGCTGCGGCGCCTGGCGGTGGCGCGGTCCTAGCGGTGGCGATGGGCCGGGCCGCGAGCGGACGGACCGGGCGGGGAGCGGACCCCCGCCCGCGCTGCGAGCGGGGTGCCGCCCGCGCTTACGGGCAGCGCAGCTGCGTGCGCTCGAACGAGCGGTCGATGTGGTGCTCCGACATGGCCGCGCCGCACAGCGGGCAGGCGGCGGCGCGGTTCGGCGCCGGCTCCTCGTCGTAGGGTCCCAGCGGCGGCGGGCCGATCCAGGGCAGCAGCCGCGCGTTCAGCCGTTCGATGAGGCCGGCGTAGCCGCGCCCGCCTGGTCGATCGGAGCGGGTGCGTCGTGTCATAATCATTAGTGTACTAACTATTCGCTCACACCGCATACTGGAGCCATGGACRATCGACCCGCCGCCACCGCAACCGCAGCAGTGACCGCAGCTGTCGACGGCGCGGCATCCGACGACCTGCTCGCCCTCGAGAACCAGGTCTGCTTCGCGCTGGCCGTGGCCGCCCGGGGCGTCATCGGCGTCTACCGGCCGATTCTCGAGCCGCTCGGCCTCACGCACCCGCAGTACCTCGTGATGCTCGCCCTTTGGGGCCGCAGCCCGCGCACGGTGCGTGACCTGGGCGATGCGCTCCAGCTCGAGCCGGCCACGCTGTCGCCGCTGCTGAAGCGGCTCGAGGCCCAGGGCTATCTGACCCGCGAGCGCAACGCCCGTGACGAGCGCGCCCTCGACGTGGCGTTGACGGATGCAGGTCGCGCGCTGCGCGAGCAGGCGCTCGGCATCCCGCCGCAGGTCGTCGATCGGCTCGGCATGAGCATGGGCGAGCTCGCCGCCCTGCGCGACCGTCTCACCGACGTGATCGCCGCAGTGCAGCGGGGCTGATACCGGCGCACTGGCGCGGCATCCGTCGATCCTCAGGCGTCGGGATCGAACCCGGCGACCGTGCCGTCGGCCGAGGCGTACTTCACGATGAGGCTGCAGTCCTTGCCGCCGTAGCCCTCGTCGATGAGGCGCTCGAACTGGTCGAGCGCGATGCGCGCCGCCGGCAGGTGCAGGCCGGCCTCCTCCCCCGCTGCGAGCGCGAACGACAGGTCCTTCTCGGCGAGCACGGTCGTGAAGGTGGCGTCGAAGTTGCGGTTCGCCGGGCTCGTGGCGACGACGCCCGGCGCCGGATACCAGGTGCGCAGCGGCCACGAGTCGCCCGACGACACCGACGCGCCCCGGAAGAACGTCTCGGCGTCGAGTCCGAGGTGCGCTGCGAGCTGCGAGCCCTCGGCGACGCCGAGCAGCGACACGAAGAGCATGAGGTTGTTCGCGAGCTTCGCCGCGATGCCCATGGTCGGCCCGCCGACCGGGAAGACGTGCCCCGCCATGGGCTCGACGAGCGCGGCGGCCTCGGCGACGGCTGCATCCTCGCCGCCGAGCATGAACGTGAGGCTGCCGGCCGTGGCGCCCGCGATGCCGCCCGACACGGGCGAGTCGACGAACCGGAAGCCGCGGGCCGCCGACTCCTCGTGACTCCAGCGGGAAGTCTCGACGTCCACCGTCGACGTGTCGAGCAGCAGCGCGCTCRTCGGCGYCGTCGCCCACACCCCTGCCTCGCCGCCGAGCACCTCGCGAACGTGCTCGCCGCGCGGCAGCGACGTGAACACCGCATCGGCACCCGCCACCGCGTCGGCGATCGACGCGACGACCTGCACGCCGCGGGCGGCGGCTGCATCCCGGCAGGCGGCGTCGGGATCGACCCCGCGCACCTCGTGCCCGGCGGCGACGAGGTTGCCCGACATCGGGCCGCCCATGTGTCCCAGGCCGATCCAGGCGATCGTCGCCATGTGCCCCTCCCGACCTCGTCGACGCGGAGTGCGCTCGGTGCGGGCGAGCCGACCGGCTCCCGCGCCTCCCACGATACGTTCGCGGCAACCGCCCGGCAACGGATGCCGCAGGCGCCGGTGGCCGGCCGCTCAGAACCGGATGACCTGCCGGATCGCCGCGCCGCCGGCGAGGGTGTCCATCGCCTCGTTGACCTCGTCGAGCGCGATGTGCGACGAGATCAGCGCCTCGACGGGCAGGCGACCCTGCCGCCACAGCTCGGCGTACCGCGGGATGTCCCGCGACGGGACCGCCGAGCCGAGGTAGCTGCCCACGATCGTGCGCGCCTCGGCGGTGATCGTGAGCGGCGAGAGCTCCACCCGCGCGGCCGGCGACGGCAGGCCGACGGTCACCGTGCGCCCGCCCGGTGCGGTCAGCTCGAACGCGGTCTCGAAGGCTCGCGGGTGCCCCGCCGCCTCGACCGCCACCGCCGCCCGGACTCCCGCCGCCATCGCCTCGTCGGGCGTGAACGCCGCGGATGCCCCGAGCTCGCGTGCCCGGTCGAGCTTCGACCGCACCGCATCGACGCCGATGACGCGTCCGTGGCCGAGCGACACCGCGGTGATGAGCGCGGCCATGCCGACGCCGCCGAGGCCCACGACCACGACGTCCTCGCCGGGACGCACGGCACCCGCGTTCACGACCGCGCCGCCGCCGGTGAGCACGGCGCAGCCGAGCACGGCCGCGATGTCGGGCGGCACGTCGGCGCCGACGACCACGGCCGAGCGTCGGTCCACGACCGCGTACGTGGCGAAGCCCGACACGCCGAGGTGATGGTGCACGGGCCGCCCGTCGCGGCGCAGTCGGATGCCGCCGTCGAAGAGCGTGCCCGCGGTGTTCGCCGCGGTCCCCGGCGTGCACGGCATGACGCCGCCGGTGCGGCATCCGTCGCATTCGCCGCACCGCGGCAGGAACGCCGTGACGACCCGGTCGCCGACGGCGAAGCCCGCAGCGGATGCCGCGACGCCGACCCCCTCGACGATGCCGGCGGCCTCGTGGCCGAGCAGCATCGGCACGGGCCTCGGCCGGTTGCCGTCGACCACCGACAGGTCGGAGTGGCAGACGCCGGCCGCCTCGATCCGCACGAGCAGTTCGTCGGGGCCGGGCGGGTCGAGCTCGAGCTCGCCGACCGTGATCGGTCGCGACGCCGCGAAGGGGCGCCCCCGACCGAGCTCCTCGAGCACGGCTCCCGTGATGGTGCGGGTGCGTGTCGCGCTGCCCGCGGTGGCGGTGACGGTGCCTTCGGTCACGATTCCTCCCGTTCTCGTGCCTCGAG
>NZ_JBFUCL010000367.1:0-3629 GCF_056405255.1 Agromyces sp. P1_H4
GGCCGAGGCGCGCGGGCTGTGGGATGCGCGTCTCGAGGCGCTCGTCGTCGACTCGATCCTCTCGGGCGAGTACGACGACGAGCTGCCGAGCCGCATCGCGGCGCTCGGCTGGCACGGGCACGGCGAGGTCGCGGTGCTCGTGGGCACGGCGCCGAAGCAGCTCGACGTCGACCACGTGCGCCGCGCCGCCCGGCACATGCACGCCGACGTGCTCATCGGCGTGCAGGGCAACCGGCTCGTGCTCGTGATCGGGCGCTCCGACCCGCTCGGATCCGAGCCGGAGGAGACCATCGGCACGTCGGCCGCACTCACGTTCATGGAGATCGCGACCCAACTGGAGCCGCACTTCGGGCCGGGGCACCTCGTCCTCGGGCATGAGGTGCCCAACCTGGTCGACGCCTCGAAGAGTGCGAAGGCGGCGCTCGCGGGCTTCGCCGTGGCGAGGTCGTGGCGGCACGCGCCGCGGCCGGTGCACGCCGACGACCTGCTGCCCGAGCGTGCGCTCGCCGGCGACCCGCTCGCGCGCGCGACGCTGGTGCACCGCATCTACCGCCCGTTGCAGGCCCACTCGACCGAGCTCCTCACCACGCTCTGGAGCTACCTCGACAACGGCCGGTCGCTCGAGGCCACGGCCCGTGAGCTGTTCGTGCACCCCAACACCGTGCGGTACCGCCTGAAGCGGGTGTCCGACGTGATCGGGTGGGACGCGACCGGAGCGCGCGAAGCGCTGATCCTGCAATCGGCCCTCATCATCGGCTCCATGAGCGACCACGAGCACCAGCCTCGACGCCGTCCAAGCTGACCCGCCACGCGTCGCCAGCCGTGACGCATGTCGGCCACGCACAAGGCTTTCGACGAGAGCTTGTGGCATCGTCACACACCCGCACCACGCGACCTTGACAGACTAGAGAGCGTGATCGTCGTCGTCTGCCCTGGACAGGGCTCGCAGACCCCCGGTTTCCTCGCGCCCTGGCTGGCCGACTCCGCTTCCGCGGAACGCCTCGCCGGATACTCGGAGGCGGCCGGCGTCGACCTGGCGACCCACGGCACGCAGAGCGACGCCGACACCATCCGTGACACGGCCATCGCGCAGCCCCTCATCGTCGCCGCCGGCCTCCTGACACTGGAGCGCCTGCTCGCCGACGGGCGCCGCGACCGCATCGGCGGTATCGCCGGCCACTCGGTCGGCGAGATCACGGCCGCGGCGGGCGCCGGAGTGCTCGCCGACGCCGATGCCATGCACTTCGTCGCCGAGCGCGGCCGGGCGATGGCGGATGCCGCAGCCCTGGCGCCGACCGGCATGAGCGCCGTCCTGGGTGGCGACGAGTCGGCACTGATCGCGCGGCTCGACGAGCTCGGTCTCGAACCGGCGAACTACAACGGCGGCGGCCAGATCGTCGTCGCGGGGGCGCTCGACGCCCTCGAGCAGCTCAAGGCCGAGCCGCCCGCCGGGGCGCGGGTCATCCCCCTGCAGGTCGCCGGAGCCTTCCACACCCGCTACATGCGTCCGGCCGTCGAGCGCCTCACCGCGGTCGCCGCCGACCGCGACGTCTCCGACCCCGGGATCACCCTCTGGACCAACCGCGACGGCAGCATCGTCACCTCGGGCTCGGCGTTCGTCGACCTCCTGGTGGGCCAGGTCTCGTCGCCGGTGCGCTGGGACCTCTGCATGGAGTCGTTCGCCGCAGYCGGCATCACCGGCCTCATCGAGGTCGCCCCCGCCGGCGCACTCGTCGGCCTCGCCAAGCGCGGGCTCAAGGGGGTTCCGACGGTCGCCGTGAAGACGCCCGACGACCTCCCGGCCGCGATCGAGCTCATCGAGCAGGCCGCCTGAACCGGGCGCGAAGAGAAAGCCGAGCATGACGAAACCCACGCTGCAGCAGTCGCACGGACCCGCCTACACCCGCATCTACGCCGTCGGCGCCGCACGCGGCGAGAACGCCGTGCCCAACGACGACCTGGTCGGGCCGATCAACTCCTCCGACGAGTGGATCCAGCAGCGCACCGGCATCATCACGCGCACGCGCGCCGGTGCCGACGTGGAGGCCCTCGACCTCGCGACGGATGCCTCACGTGAGGCGATCGAGAAATCGGGTGTCGCGCCTGAACTCATCGACCTGGTCGTCGTCGCGACGGTCTCCAACGTGCAGCAGACGCCCTCGATCGCAGCCGTGCTGGCCGACCGGGTGGGCGCGAACCCCGCCGCGGCGTACGACACGAACGCCGCCTGCGCCGGGTACGCCTACGCCATCGCCCAGGCCGATGCGCTCATCCGCACCGGCGGAGCGCACTATGCCCTCGTCGTGGGCGCCGAGAAGCTCTCGAACGTCGTCGACCCGACCGATCGCTCCATCTCGTTCCTCCTCGGCGACGGGGCGGGCGCGGTGGTCATCGGCCCGAGCGACTTCCCGGGCATCGCCCGCACGATCTGGGGCTCCGACGGCTCCAAGGCCGGCGCCGTGGGCATGAACGGCACCCTCACCCAGTTCCGCGACGGCACGGCCGAGTGGCCGACCCTCCGCCAGGAGGGCCAGACCGTCTTCCGCTGGGCCGTGTGGGACATGGCCAAGGTCGCCAAGCAGGCACTGGATGCCGCGGGCGTGACCAGCGCCGACCTCGCCGCCTTCATCCCGCACCAGGCGAACATGCGCATCATCGACGAGTTCGCGAAGCAGCTGAAGCTGCCCGACTCCGTCGTGATCGCTCGCGACATCGCGACGACCGGCAACACCTCGGCGGCGTCGATCCCGCTCGCGACCCACCGGCTGCTCGCGGAGCATCCGGAACTCTCGGGGGGCCTCGCCCTCCAGATCGGCTTCGGCGCCGGCCTCGTGTTCGGCGCCCAAGTGGTGGTTCTCCCCTGAACCACCGACCACTGTCCATCTAGACTGTCTCTCGGTCAAACGAGACACCCTCAAGGAGAAGAACCAATGGCATTGTCCACCGAAGAAGTGCTTGCCGGCCTGGCCGAGCTCATCAACGACGAGACCGGCATTGCGACCGACACGGTTGAGCTGGACAAGTCGTTCACGGATGACCTCGACATCGACTCGATCTCGATGATGACGATCGTCGTCAACGCCGAGGAGAAGTTCGACGTCAAGATCCCCGACGAAGAGGTGAAGAACCTGAAGACCGTCGGCGACGCCGTCGACTTCATCGTCAAGGCCCAGGCCTAGTCGCTGCTCGGGCGGGCGCCACGCACCCGTGCCGCCCGCCCGATCACGCAGCCTGTTTCCTCCAATCCACGGAGTGCTTTCGTTATGACCAAGAAGATCGTGATCACCGGCATCGGCGCGACCTCGCCGCTCGGCGGCACCGCGCGCGACAGCTGGAACGCCCTGCTCGCGGGCGAGTCCGGTGCGCGCACCCTCGAGCAGGAATGGGTCGCCGAGCTCGAACTGCCAGTGACCTTCGCGGCGACCGCCAAGGTCCCGTCGTCCGACGTGCTCGAGCGCCACGAGCTCAAGCGCCTCGACCCCTCGAGCCAGTTCGCCCTCATCGCCGGCCGTGAGGCCTGGGCGGACGCGGGCGCGCCCGAGGTCGCCCCCGAGCGACTCGCCGTCGACTGGTCGACGGGCATCGGCGGGGTCTGGACCCTGCTCGACGCCTGGGACACGCTGCGCGAG
>NZ_JBFUCL010000368.1:0-3610 GCF_056405255.1 Agromyces sp. P1_H4
GGACGTCGTGGCCGGCGAGCACGAGCGCGCGGACCACACCGACGGCCTTGTACGCCGCGATGCCGCCCGTGATGCCGACGACGATGTTGAGCGGCGACATCCGGGACGTGCTATTCGCCGATGGGGCGGAGCCGGAGCTTGTCCTCGTTGATCTCGTGGAGCGCGACCGACAGCGGCTTGTCGTCGATCGACGAGTCGACCAGCGGGCCGACGTTGTCGAAGAGGCTGCCCTCGTGGAGGTCGGCGTAGTAGTCATTGATCTGGCGGGCCCGCTTGGACGCGAAGATCACGAGCTGGTACTTCGAGTCGACCTTGGAGAGCAGGTCGTCGATGGGCGGGTCGATGATGCCGGACAGCTTCTCAGCCATGGACAGACTCCTTAGAACGGAACGTGCGCACGTCGGTGCGCGGAAACTTTCGGCCCGGGCGGCTCAACGCCGACCCTTGCGGGGCCGCATCAAGTCTACGACCTTTTGCGCGGCCTCGCCGACCTCGTGGTTGACGACCTGGTGGTCGAACTCGTCGACGGCCGCCAACTCGACCTTCGCGGTCTCCAGGCGGCGCTGCTGCTCGGCCGGGCTCTCGGTGCCCCGACCGACCAGCCGGCGGACGAGTTCGTCCCAGGTCGGCGGCAGCAGGAAGACGAGGGTGGCCTCGGGCATCGCCCGGCGGACGGAGCGTGCGCCCTGGATGTCGATCTCGAGCAGCACGCTGTTGCCCGCCGCGATCGCCTGCTCCACCGGACGGCGCGGCGTGCCGTATCGGGAGGCGTTGTGGACGGTGGCCCACTCGAGCAGTTCGCCCGCCTCGACCATGCGGTCGAACTCCGCGTCGTCGACGAAGTAGTAGTGCTCGCCCTCGACCTCGCCCGGCCGGGGCGCCCTCGTGGTGGCCGACACCGAGAGCTGGACCTCGGGGTGGTGCCGCCGGATGTACGACGCCACCGTGCCCTTGCCGACCGCCGTGGGACCGGCGAGCACGACGAGCCGGTCGCCCGTGCCGCCGTGATCGGCGACCCAGTCGGCGACGAACTCGCGAAGGCGACGGCGCTGCAGCCGGCCGAGGCCGCCGAGCCGCTTCGACGTCGCGATCTCGAGGTCCTGCATGATCCGGGCGCTCTTCGTGGCGCCGATCGCGGGGATCGACGTGAGGAACTCGGGCACGCGAAGCCGACCCTCGACGCCCTCGGGCTCCTCATAGGCGGCGCGCAGCACATCGAGCGGGCTGCGGACGCCGTCGGCGACCTGGCCCTTCACGGCGGCCCGCGCGCGGCGGGCAGCGACGGCGGCGCGGGACGCCGCGACGCGATCGACCTCGGGCGGGCTCGACGCGGTCACGGGCTTCCCGGCCTCGGCGATCGAGTCCGCCATGTCGTTGGTGGTCGTGCTCGTGCTCGTGCTCGTGTCAGGCAACCGCGGCTCCGTACTCGTCGGCACGACGCGCGATGGCGTCGGCCAGTCCATCGGGCCCCGCCATCAGGAGGGACCGCGACTCGTTCGCGACGACGCCGCCCGCGAAGCCGCCGAACCGGGAGCGGAGCTCGCGCGGCTCGGCGCCCTGGTGGCCGAATCCGGGCGCGAGCACCGGCAGGCCCGGGCGCGGTGGCTCGGCCTCGATGTCGATGCCCGCGGCGGGGAGGTCGGTCGTCGCCCCGAACACCACGCCGATGGAGCCGAGCGCGTGGCTCGAGGCATCCACTCGGCCCTGGTTCCAGCTGATCACGCCGTCGGTGATGGCCTGCGCCACGGACGACCCGGCCCGGCTCGACTGCTGGAGGACGGCGCGCTGGATGGCGGCGGCCTCGGGATTCGAGGTGGCGGCGAGGACGAACAGGCCCTTGCCCGCCGCCTCGGCCGAGACCATGACCTGCTCGATCGAGCCGAGGCCCTGGAATGCGCTGATCGTCATGGCATCCGCTTCGAGGCTCGACCCCGGGCGCAGCCACGCCTCGCCGTACGCCTCCACCGTGGAGCCRATGTCGCCACGCTTCGCGTCGGCGATCACGAGGAGGCCGGCGTCACGCGCCTCGGCCAGGAGGCGCTCGAGCACGGCGTAGCCCGCGGCGCCATGCCGCTCGAAGAACGCCACTTGCGGCTTCACGATGCCGATGAGGCCGGATGCCGCCTCGATCGCGCGGAACCCGAACTCGCGGACGCCCTCCGCGGAGTCGGGCTGGCCCCACGCGTCGAGCACCGACCGGTGCGGGTCGAGCCCGAGGCAGAGGTGCCCGTAGGCCGCGAAGACGGACTCGAGCCGCTCGCCGAACGGGATCACGCCGGAGCCGATCATGCCAGCGCCGCCGCTCGCCGCCGGCCGTACTCCTGCAGGCTCGTCACCTCGAACCCGCCGCGGACGGCGTCGAGCGAGGCGACCGCGGCCGAGAGCTCGGCGATGGTCGTGAACAGCGCGATGTCGGCCGCGACCGCCGCCGCGCGGATCTCGTACCCGTCGGCGCGGGCCGAGCGGCCGCTCGGGGTGTTGATCACCACGTCGACCTCGCCGCGGTGGATGAGCTCGACGATCGAGGCGTCGTCGGCCGACGCCTTCTCGCTGTACTTCAGCACCTCCCGGGCGCCGATGCCGTTGCGGCGCAGGACCTCTGCGGTGCCCTCCGTCGCCGTGATGTCGTAGCCGAGCTGCTGCAGGCGCAGCACCGGGAGGATGATCGCGCGCTTGTCGCGGTCGGACACCGACACGAACACCGTGCCGCTCAGCGGCATGCCGCCGTATGCAGCCAGCTGGCTCTTCGCGAACGCCGTCGGGAAGTCCTTGTCGATGCCCATGACCTCGCCCGTGGAGCGCATCTCGGGCCCGAGCACGGAGTCGACCATGATGCCCTCGCGGGTGCGGAAGCGGTGGAACGGCAGCACGGCCTCCTTCACGGCGACCGGCGCGTCGAGGGGCACCCGCGAGCCGTCGGACTCGGGGAGCATGCCCTCGGCGATCAGCTCGGCGACCGTCGCGCCCACCATGATGCGCGACGCGGCCTTGGCGAGCGGGATGCCGAGCGCCTTCGACACGAACGGGACCGTGCGACTGGCCCTCGGGTTGGCCTCGAGCACGTAGAGCACGCCGGCGCCGATGGCGAACTGCACGTTGAGCAGCCCGCGCACGCCGATGCCCTCGGCGATGGCGCGGGTCGCCTCCCGCACCCGGTCGACCTCGGCGCGGCCGAGTGTCACGGGCGGCAGGGTGCAGCTCGAGTCGCCCGAGTGGATCCCGGCTTCCTCGATGTGCTCCATCACGCCGCCGATGTACAGGTCGGTGCCGTCGTAGAGCGCGTCGACGTCGATCTCGATCGCGTCGTCGAGGAACCGGTCCACGAGCAGCGGATGACTCGGGCCGACGATGCCCTGGCCCTCGATGCGCGAGAAGTAGTCGGCGAGCGACGGCGAGTCGTAGACGATCTCCATGCCGCGGCCGCCGAGCACGTAGCTCGGGCGGACGAGCACGGGATAGCCGATGCCCTCGGCGACGTGCACGGCGCCGGCGACGTCGATCGCGGTGCCGTTGCGCGGGGCGAGCAGCCCCGCCGCGTCGAGGATGCCCGAGAACAGCCCGCGCTCCTCGGCGAGGTCGATCGCGTCGGGCGTGGTGCCCAGGATGGGCA
>NZ_JBFUCL010000369.1:0-3601 GCF_056405255.1 Agromyces sp. P1_H4
GTCGAGCTGCGCGCGGAAGCCACGGCCGCGCAGCCGGTTGCTCCCGCCGCTCGCGGCATCCGTCAGCCAGAGTGGGCCGCGCCGCACGCCGCCGACCCGCCCGAGCTCCTTCAGGAACCGCCGGTTCGAGTGGCCGCGCGAAGCGAGGCGGTCGATCGACTCGGCGAGCGCGGCACAGGAATCCATCCCTTCACTGTAGGAGCAGTCGATCGCCGTGCCGGGTCATCGCGCGGCGCCGGCGACCGCTCGTAGGCTGGGAGCATGCCCCGGTTGCAGGCGGACGCCGATCGCTCCCGGTGGGTGCCGATCACGGAGTCCCTCGGGCTCCGGGGCCGCCGGCATCGCCGGGCCGCGATCGGCATGCTGCTGCAGCAGGCGACGGGCGCGCTCGGTGCGCCGTCGCTGCCCGGCGGCGGCGTGAGCGCCTGGGCGATGAGCCAGGCCGTGCCGTTCCTCATGCGGCGGGCGGCGGGGCGCGTGCTCGCATGGGTGTGGCGGGCCGATCCCGAGCTCGTCGTCGTGGTCGCGCAGGTGCAGCAGGCGACACCGCAGGTGCGGCTCGCGCGTTCCGCGATGCCGAAGCGGCCGGAGGACACGGAGGCCTTCCAGGGGACGTACCTGGGGCGCGGCGAGAAGGTCACCGTGCCGCTGCCCGCCGACGGACGCACCTCGCCGTTCGCCACCTACACCTGGGACCTCGGGCCGCACCTCGTCAGCGTGACGGCCGTGTGCAGCGACCGGGAGCGGTTCGGCACCGTCATCGGCGACGTCGACGCGCTCGCCCGCGGCATCCGCGTCGTCGACGACCTCATGATCGGCGATGCACCCACGGTGCTGCGGATCGATCCGGCCTGATTCCCCGATCACGCGGCCGGCTCGGCGGCGCGCCGCCCCGAACGCGGGCCTCGCCGAGCCTTCGGCACGCGCGTACCCTTGGCGGCGAAGCGGGGGGCCGAACAAGGGAGTCACCGATGGCCGAGCTCTCACCCATCCAGCCGTGCCTGTGGTTCGACCACCAGGCCCGCGAGGCGATGGAGTACTACGTCAGCGTGTTCCCGAACTCCCGCATCGACTCCATCGAAGAGTATCCCGACGAGTCCCTCGACGAGCATTTCGCCGGCATGACCGGCAGGGTGCTGAGCGGGCGGTTCACGCTCAACGGGGTGGCGTTCACCTGCCTCGACGGCGGACCGGTCTTCCGGTTCAACGAGTCGATCTCGTTCGTCGTGGCGTGCGCCGACCAGGCCGAGATCGACGACTACTGGTCGAAGCTGTCGCACGACCCCGAGTCGGAGCAGTGCGGCTGGTGCAAGGACCGGTTCGGCCTGAGCTGGCAGGTCGTCCCCGCGAACATGGGCGAGCTGACGCGCCGGCCCGAGCAGATCCAGGTGATGATGCGGCAGAAGAAGATCGTCATCGCCGAGCTCGAGGACGCCTGAGCCGGCCGGGGACCGACCGGCCGGCGGCCGGGCGCCTCGCCTCAACCGGGCAGCCGGCTGGCGGCGGCCCAATCCTCCGGGTGTCGCGCCTGCTCACGCGTGAGCTCGGTGGCGCCGCCGCAGTTCGAGCAGACGACCGCGTACTGACGCGCGAACGTGAAGGTCGGGATGAAGAACAGCCAGAGCCGACTGCCGACCTCGACGACCCGCTGCGGCGCCGGCATCCGGCAGTACTCGCAGATGAAGCGCAACGTGGCGAGTTGCCGCTCGCGAGGGAACACCCCGATGAACAGGAACATGCGTCGATCGTACGAACGGCCGGATGCCGCGGCCACGGGCTTGCGCCGCCGTGGCGGCTGCGCAAGGCGACCGTGCTCAGAGCCCCTCGGCGATCTCCTTGATCGCGGCGAGGCGGCGGTCCCACTCGGCGCCGATCGCGTCGAGGCGTCGCGCGGTCGCGGCGAGCTCCGACCCGATCACGCGATAGCGCACCTCGCGTCCGACCCGCACCGGCTCGACCAGGCCGACCTCCTGCAGCACGGCGAGGTGCTTCGCGATCGCCTGGCGGGTGACGGGCAGGCGCCCGGCGAGGGCCGACGCCGACGCGTCGCCCTCGCCGAGTGCCGCCAGGATGCTCCACCGGGTCTCGTCGCCGAGTGCGGCGAACACGGGGACCAGCGCCTGCATGGTCATGCGCCGCGCTCGAGCAGGGCGACGAGCTTGTCGAGCTCGTCGTTCCAGCCGCCGCGGTGGCTCTCCATGTTTGCTGCGGGGTCGGAGGTGGCCTCGAACCCGGTCTCGACCACGGTGAGCTGCGTGCCGTCGGCGGTGGGCTCGAGGGTGAACGTGAAGACGGTGGAGTGCTCGTCGACGTCGTCGGGCATGACGCCGCTCGCGTCGTCGTTGCCCCACCGGTACGACACGAGCCGCGGCTCCTCGAACGCCTCGATGCGCAGCGGCACGGCGCCGTAGCCCTCGAAGGTGAGGGTTCCGCGCGCGCCGACCCCGGCGCCGTGGATGACAGCCGTGCCGAACCACTGCGAGATGTGCTCGGGCTGCGTGACCGCCGACCACACCTTCTCGATGGGCGCCGCGATCTGGATCGTGCGTCGCACGGCGAACTGGCCCTCGTCGACGACGGATGCCGGGTTGCTGGTCATGTGCTCCATGATGGTTCCTTTCGTGGGAGTTCGGTGCGGAATGTGGGGCGTTCCACCTTTGAATGCAACTTTAGAGTTGCACATCGCCATCCGCGACGCAACCCCCGGGTTGCAGTTCGGTGACGCTCCTTCCACACCGGAGCCACCGCCGCAAGGCCCGTGAGCAAACCGCCTGTCGGGCGTAGCGTCGTGCCAACCCGAAGGAGCGAGCTCAATGAGCAGTCCGACGACCCTCGTCGCCGACCGCTACCGGCTGGTCAAGCTGATCGGCTCGGGCGGCATGGGCGTCGTGTGGCATGCCTGGGATGAGCGACTGCACCGCGACGTCGCGCTCAAGATGCTGCGCACCCAGCCCGACCTCAGCGACCGCGAGCGCGAGGCCGCGACCGACCGGGCGATGCGGGAGGCCCGCATCACGGCCGGGCTGCACCATCCGCACGCGGTCACCGTGTTCGACGTCGTCGAACACGAGGGCCAGCCGTGCCTCGTGATGCAGCTCGTCGAGTCGACGCCCCTGTCGGCCCTGCTCCGGGAGCGCGGCACCATGACCCCGCGCGAGACGGCCCGGATCGGCGCCGAGGTCGGGTCGGCCCTCGCGGCGGCCCACAAGCTGCGCATCGTGCACCGCGACGTGAAGCCGGGCAACATCCTCATCACCGAGGACGGCTCGGCGATGATCAGCGACTTCGGCATCTCGCACGCCCTCGGCGACACCACCATCACGGCCACCGGCATGGTGCACGGTACTCCGGCCTATCTGGCGCCCGAGGTGGCGCAGGGCAAGCCGTCGAGCTTCGCCTCCGACGTGTTCTCGCTCGGATCCACGATGTACACGATGCTGGAGGGCCGGCCGCCGTTCGGCGCCGACCGCAACCCGCTCGCGCTCCTGCACCGGGTCGCCCGCGGGGACTTCCCTCCCCCGCAGCGGGCGGGCGCCCTCGATCCGCTGCTGCGCACCATGCTCGCGTCCGACCCGCGGCGCCGGCCGAGCATGAAGACGGT
>NZ_JBFUCL010000370.1:0-3567 GCF_056405255.1 Agromyces sp. P1_H4
TCAGTCGCTCGACCTGCTGGCCGTCACGACGGTCGGCGGCAACGTGCCGATCGAGCACACGAGCCGCAATGCCCGCATCGCGCTGACCGTCGCGGCGTCGCCGGCGTGCCCGTCGCCGCCGGAGCCGCAGGCCCGCTCGCTCGCACGCTCGAGACCGCCGAATGGATCCACGGGGAGAACGGGCTCGGCGGACCCGTGCTGCCCGAGCCGAGCGTGCGGCTCGACCCGCGGGGCGCCACCGAGCTCATGGCCGACACGCTGCTCGCCGCCGACGAGCCGGCGGCGATCGTCGCCACGGGACCGATCACGAACGTGGCGATCCTGCTGCGCGACCGCCCCGACGTCGCCGACCGCATCCGCGAGATCGTGTGGATGGGCGGCTCCACGGGGCGGGGCAACGTCACGCCGTACGCGGAGTTCAACGCGTGGGTGGACCCCGAGGCGCTCGCGCTCGTCGTGAGCAGCGGCATCCGCTTCACGATGGTCGGACTGAACATAACGCACCAGGCGCTCGTGACGGCCGGGGTGCGCGAGCGGCTGGCCGGCGTCGGCAACGCGACCGCCGCCTTCGGCGACGAGCTGCTCGAGTTCTTCTGCCGCACGAACGACGAGGTGTTCGGCATGCCCGACGGGCCGTTGCACGATCCCGTCGCCGTGGCGGTGCTCGCCGACCCGGCCTGCGTGCAGCTCGTGCGCACGCGCCTCGACGTCGAAGTCGCCGGCGCCGAGACCGTGGGCGCGACGAGCGTCGATCTCGACGGGATGCTCCGCCGCGAGCCGAACGCGTGGGTCGCGACCGGCCTCGACGTCGACCGCTTCTGGGGCGTGCTCGAGACGGCCATCTCGCGCCTCGCCTGACGGCGCGGCCGACCCACCTGCTCCGTGCGTCAGCCGAGCGTGCGGATGACCCGCGCGAGCCGCCCGACCGCCTCGTCGACCAGGGCGTCGGAGAGGTTGCCGTAGCCGAGCACGAGCGCCTCGGCAGTCGGCGTACGACCCGACGCTCGATATCGGTTCAGGTCCGAGACGCCGACGTCGAGCTCCGCGGCGGCAGTGCGCACGTCGGCCGCCCGTACGCCGGGGGGCAGCTCGAGCACGGCATGCATGCCGGCGGCGACGCCCGTCACCGAGAGGTCGGGCAGCTCCAGGGTGAGCGCCTCCAGCAGTGCAGCCCTCCTCCGTCGGAACCGCCCGCGAGCCGCACGCAGGTGGCGTTCGAGGTCGCCACTCGTGATGAAGTGGGCGAGCGCGACCTGCTCGAGGGTCGAGGGGCGCGCCGACTCGGGCAGGCGCACACGTGCCCGGATCTCGGCAGGGATGATCGCCCAGCCGAGCCCGAACGCCTGCGCGACCGACTTCGACAGCGAGCCGACGAGCACGATGCGCTCGGGTGCGAGCCCCTGCAGGGCCGCGATCGGCCGCCGGTCGTAGCGGAACTCGGCGTCGTAGTCGTCCTCCACGAGCAGCCCGTCGACCCGCCTCGCCCAATGCACGATCGCCTCGCGTCGGGCCGGTGACAACGCCGCTCCCATGGGGAACTGGTGCGCCGGCGTGATGAGCGCCGCGCGGGCGCCGGTGCGCTCGGCGGCCGCTTCGAGCGCCGCCACGTCCACGCCGTCCGCATCGACCGGGACCGGCACGGGCGTGAGTCCCGCGGCCGCCGCGACCTCGCGCATCCCGCTCCACCCCGGGTCCTCGACGAGGAGGCTCCGATGCCCGGCTGCCCGGAGCCCCGCTGCGAGGCCGACCATGGCATCGCCGGCGCCGTGCGTGATGACGACGTCGTCGGGCCGTGCGACCCCGCGGCGTGAGCGCACGAGGTACTCCGCCACGGCGGTGCGGGCGAGCGGATGCCCCAGCCGATCGACCACGGCGAGCTCGGCGTCGGGCAGCAGCTCGAGCGCCCGCCGCACGGCGGCCGACCACCTGGCGCGCGGCACGTTGCGCAGGTCGGGCACGCCCGGCCCGAGGTCGTACGCCGGCCGCCGGTACTCGGCGCGAACCGAACCCGACTCAGCCGATCCGACGGTGGGCGGATGCCACGAGCCGGCCGCCACTCGGGTCGCCGCGCCGACCCGGGCGTCGAGGAGCCCCTCGGCGACGAGCTGCCCGTACGCCTCGGTCACCACCCACCGGGAGACGCCCAACGTCTCGGCGAGGGCCCGGCTCGGGGGCAGCGCGGCGCCGGCGGGGATGCGCCCTGCCTGCACGGCCTCGCGGATGGCGCCCTCGAGGCGATCGCGCAGCGCGGCGGTGGAATCGCCGAGGTCGAGCAGGGTCTCCCACGCGAGGGTCGGCGCGGCGGGCGGTCGCGGCATCCGGAGCCCCCTTCGCGGGCACGGTCATCGAATTGGTCTGGCAGAACGGTAGCCGATTGGAGTGTATGCCCGTGCCGATACGTTCGTACGCTCGATCCATCACCGGATCGAAAGGATCATCATGCGCTACCGCACCATCGGCGACGGACGCACGTCGTTCGACGTCTCCACCCTCTGCCTCGGCACCATGTGGATGGGGACCCGTACCGACGAGGCCACCTCGTTCGCCATCCTCGACCGCTTCGTCGAGGCCGGAGGCACGTTCCTCGACACCGCCAACAACTACAACGCGTGGGGGTTGGGCCACGGCCACGACAGCGAGGACGTCATCGGCCGCTGGCTCGCCAGCCGCGGCATCCGGGACCGGGTCCGCATCGCGACGAAGCTCGGCGCGGCGAAGAAGGACCCCGCGCTGCCGCTGTCGACGAGCGAGCCCACCAACTACCAGGGCCTCGCCGCCGACATCATCGCCCGGGAGTCGCGGGAGAGCCTTCGCCACCTCGGCGTCGACCACCTCGACGTGCTCTACGGACACGTCGACGACCGCGAAACCCCGCTCGCCGAGACCGTCGGCGCCTTCGGCGAGCTCCAGGACGCCGGGCTCGTCGGCATCACGGGCATCTCGAACGTCGCCGTCTGGCGCGTGGTCGAGGCACGGGAGGAGGCCATCAGGCAGGGCATCGCGCCGTACGGGCTCGTGCAGCAGCAGTACAGCTTCATCCACCCGGCGCCGAAGCCCGGCCGCATGAACTTCGTCACGCCCGAGCTGCTCGACTACGCCGACGCCAGCGGGGTCGACGGCCGGGCGCCGCTGGCCGTGACGGCGTACTCGCCGCTGCACCAGGGCTCGCTCGCCCGACCCGACAAGCCGCTCTGGGGCGGAGTCGACCACCCCACCACGCACGCCCGGATCCGGCTGCTGCACGAGGTCGCCCGCGACGTCGGCGCGACGCCCAACCAAGTCGCCCTCGCGTGGCTCCTGGGTGGCGATGTGCCGGTCATCCCCGTCGTCGGGGCCTCCAGCGTCGCCCAGCTCGACGAGGTCCTCGGAGCGGCCGAGCTCGACCTCGACACGTCGGTGCGCGAGCGCCTCGACGCCGAGCCCATGGAGCGGCTCGCGGCGGCGTGAACCGGGGACGCTGGCCGGCGTCACCCCGCCCGTCTCGGCGCGTGGCGGGAGGAGTTCGGCGCGGAGGGAGGTCGGAGCGGGGGGATCCGCCCTCCCCACGGCCGAATCGCCGCCCCCGCC
>NZ_JBFUCL010000371.1:0-3564 GCF_056405255.1 Agromyces sp. P1_H4
AGCGGGGACCCCTCGAAGCCGATCGACCCGAGGTCGACCCGCGACGCTGCGGCGACGGCGAGCGCCTCGGCGGATCGGGCGGCGCGCTGAGGCAGGCCGATCGAGTCGGCGAACTCGGCCCAGTGCCGGGCTTTGAGGCCCCGAGTGCGTCCGGCGACCGGCAGCGCCATGGAGTCGTCGCCGTACACGAGGGTGCACAGCACATCGTAGATCGGCGCGACGGACCAGCCGCGCTCGTCCGGCCGGATCACCGACAGGTTCTTCGCGTGCAGGTCGCCGTTGCCGGTGAGCCAGGCGAAGGCGAATTGGAGGTAGGCGGCGCGCACGGCGACCGCGGGCGCCCGGCACACCGCGGCGAGTCCGAGCACCGCCTGCTCCGCCGGAACGGTGTACTTCGACGCCGGGGGAAGGCCGAGCACCTGGGTGGCGTCCTCGAGGCCGAGGCGTCGCCAGCGGTCGGCGTCGCGGACCCGGTCGAAGCGCTCCACGAGCAGCCCGGCGGTGCCGGTGCGGTCGTGGACGATCCGCGCTGCCGCGACGGGCAGCCGCAGACGCTTCGCGGCGGTCAGGTGGTGCAGTTCGTTCTCCACGAGGCGGGGATACTCGGCGGGTGAGAGCTTCAGGATGTAGCGGCCGTCGCGTCCCCGCACGGGCGCGCTGATCATCGAGGCGCTGGCCTTGTCCTGGACGCCGGGGATGGCGTGCGTGTCGACGGCGTCGACGAGCTTGCGGAAGTCGAGGAGCTCGGGATCGGTCGGGTCGATCAGGGCGGATGCCTCGATCGGCGCCTCGCCCGCGGGCACGACGCGCACGTCGCCGGGGGTGTCGCCGCCGACCGCGAGGAGCAGCGAGAGCTCGTCGCTCGTGCTCGTCTTCACGGCGCGCTGCAGCACCGTGAGGCGGTGCCCCTCGGGGAGCAGGCCCGCGAAGAACGCCGGGAGCGCGCCGTTCGGTGTGACGACCGGTTCGGTGGACAACGGGAGGGTGGTGGCGATGGGCCTCGCGCCGTCGCCGGCGAGGTAGTCGGGCCGGTAGGCGAAGGACGTGCCGCCCTCGGCGGTCCTCGACAGGGACGCCGCGAGCCGGTCGTCGGCCCACACGTCGGCCGCCGGGACCGACCGGAGACGCTCGAGATCGGTCACGGGCGCGCCTCGATCACCAGGCCGACGACGGTGGCCGCCCGGACGACCGCGGCGAGGCTCGGCGAACCAGTGCCCTTCTCGATGTCCCGGATCGTGCGCTCGGAGGTCTCGGCGAGCTCCGCGTGCTGTGCCTGGGTCAGTCCGGCCTCGCGCCGGGCTCGTCGTACCGCCGTGCCGATCGCCCGGATCTGGTCCATCGGTCCCTCCATCTTCGGCATGATCCTGCCGAATCTGCCGGTCGGCTCGCCAACGGGCGCATTGCCCGCCCTCAACCGGAAGGATACTGCCGAAATGGCTGGCCGGCCATCTTCGCGCGGGGTGTGGCTCCATGTTCGGCAGCATGCTGCCGACGCGAAGCACCGGGCGTTCGAGGGCCCTCGTCGTGTGGCGAGCCCAGCACCGCCCGTCGACCTGACCGTCGCCCGGCGTTCACCGCCCGTGCACCGCGCCGTCGTCGCGGCTGCATAGGTTCGCGCCATGACCCACGCCGAGCTCCTCGTCACGCCCGGCCGGGTGGCGCGAGCGGAGGGGGCCGACCGCGCCATCCGACCCGACGTGGTCGAGCACGCGGCGGATGCCCCGACCGCCCACGCGACGGCCGTGATCCCCGCCCGTGGCGGCTCGCAGGGCCTGCCCGGCAAGAACGTCGCCCGCGTCGGTGGGATCCCGCTCGTCGCCAGGGCGGTGATGGCCGCGCTCGCCGCGGAGCGGATCGCCCGGGTGGTCGTCACCACGGACGACGACGCGATCGCCGAGGCCGCGCGCGTCGCCGGCGCCGAGGTCGTCGTGCGTCCCGCGTCCCTGGCTGGACCGACGGCGTCGAGCGAGTCGGCCGTGCTGCACGCGCTCGAGCAGCTCGACGGCGCCGACCCCGTCACCGTCTTCATCCAGGCGACGTCGCCGTTCATCGACCCCGTCGACCTCGACGCCGCGGTCGACCAGGTCGTGCGCGGGCACCGCGACGCCGTGTTCTCGGCCGCGCCGACCCACGTGTTCCTCTGGCGTGAGGATGCCGCCGCCGGGGCGGTCGGCGTGAACCACGACGCCGCGCAGCGGCCGCGCCGCCAGGATCGCGAGCCCGAGTTCGCCGAGACCGGCGCCTTCTACGTGTTCCGCACCGAGGGGTTCCGCGTCGCGGGGCACCGGTTCTTCGGCCGCGTCGGCGTGCAGCCCGTGCATCCCGACCACGCCATCGAGATCGACGACGCCGCCGACCTGGACCGCGCTCGCGCGCTCGCGCCCCACGTCGACGCCGCGCTCGCCGAGGCCGGACGGGGCATCGCCGGCCCGCGGCATCCGCACATCGACGTCGACGCGCTCGTCACCGACTTCGACGGCGTGCACACCGACGACACCGTGATGGTCGACCAGCTCGGGCGCGAGACCGTGCGCGTGAGCCGCAGCGACGGGCACGGCGTGGCACGCCTGCGGGCGGCGGGCATTCCCGTGCTGATCCTGTCGGCCGAGGAGAACCCGGTCGTGGGGCGCCGGGCCGAGAAGCTCGGCGTGGAGTGCGCACAGGGCGTCGCCGACAAGGGTGCGGTGCTTCGCGACTGGGCGGCGGCACGCGGCATCCGCCTCGACCGCATCGCCTACCTCGGCAACGACCGCGGCGACCTGCCCGCGCTCGCCGAGGTCGGCTGGCCTATCGCGGTCGCCGACGCGGTGCCCGACGTGCGCGCCGCGGCCAGGCACGTGCTGGAACGCCGCGGCGGCGAGGGTGCGGTGCGCGAGCTCACCGACCTCATCGTCGGAGCGAGGACCAGGGCGGGCGCGACCGGCGCCCGCGACGAGGAGGAGTGAGCGAATGGCAGCTGTGCGCATCGGTCGATYGGTGGTCGGCCCCGGAATGCCCGTCTACGTCATCGGCGAGATCGGCCTGAACCACAACGGCGACGTCGACATCGCCAAGCGGCTCATCGACGTGGCGGTCGAGTCCGGCGCGCAGGCGGTGAAGTTCCAGAAGCGCACGCCCGAGATCGCGACGCCCGAGCACATGCGCGACGTGCCGCGTGAGACGCCGTGGGGCACGATGACCTACCTCGACTACCGCCGGCGCGTCGAGTTCGGCGAGGCCGAGTACCTCGAGATCGCCTCCTACGCGCTGCGCGCCGGGGTCGACTGGTTCGCGTCGCCGTGGGACGTGCCCTCGGTCGAGTTCCTCGAACGGCTCGATGTCGTGGCGCACAAGATCGCCTCGGCGTCGGTGACCGACCTCGAGCTGCTCGAGGCCGTCGCCGCGACCGGCAAGCCCGTCATCCTGTCGACCGGCATGTCGACCCTCGACGAGATCGACCGCGCCGTCGAGGCGCTCGGCACCGAGCGGCTCGTGCTCATGCACGCCACGTCGAGCTACCCGATGCCTGCCGAGGAGGCGAACCTGCGCATGATCGGCAGGCTGCAGCACCGGTATCCCGGCGTG
>NZ_JBFUCL010000372.1:0-3558 GCF_056405255.1 Agromyces sp. P1_H4
CCTTGGACCCGTCGACTCCTTCGAGCGCGGTGCGAAGCTGCGCCACCGGCACGGCACTCGGACCGTGCGCCTCGAGGTCCTCAGCCGTCTCGCCGACGCACACCACTGGCACGAGCCCGTGGCGGTGGGCGGCAAGCACCTTGGCGTTCACGTCGGCGTCGGTCTCGTGGTGGAGCGTGCGACGCTCGGAGTGTCCGATGATCACGTAGCTGCAGTCGAGCTGCGCCAGGAAGGCACCCGAGATCTCGCCGGTGTACGCGCCCGAGTCGTGCGCCGACACGTCCTGCGCGCCGTAGGCCAGCGGCAGCGAGTCCGCCGACACGAGCGTCTGCACCGAACGGAGATCGGTGAACGGCGGGAACACGGCGACCTCCGCGTCGGCGAAGTCGTGCTTCGCGTCGGCCAGCGCCCACGCGAGCTTCTGCACGAACGCGATCGCCTGCAGGTGGTCGAGGTTCATCTTCCAGTTGCCCGCGATGAACGGGGTGCGCTTCACTGCCATCCGAGGACCTCCAGTCCGGGGAGCTTCTTGCCCTCGAGGAACTCGAGGCTCGCGCCACCGCCCGTCGAGATGTGACCGAACTGGTCGTCGGCGAACCCGAGCTGCCGCACGGCCGCCGCCGAGTCGCCGCCGCCGACGACGCTGAGGCCGTCGACCTCGGTGAGTGCGTCGGCCACCGCCTTGGTGCCGGCTGCGAAGGGCGCCAACTCGAACACGCCCATCGGGCCGTTCCAGAACACCGTCTTCGATGCGCGGATCCGCTCGGCGAACGCCGCGGCCGTTGCGGGGCCGATGTCGAGGCCGAGTCCGGATGCGCCGAACGGTGTCTCCTCGATCGCGTCGGCCGAGGTCACCACATGCTCGGCGTCGGCCGAGAAGGATGCCGCGACGACCACGTCGGTGGGCAGCACGATCGACACGCCGCGCTCCTCCGCCTCGGCGAGGTAGCCCTTGACCGTCTCGATCTGGTCGGCTTCGAGGAGGCTCGATCCGACCTTGTGCCCCTGGGCGGCCAGGAAGGTGAACAGCATGCCGCCGCCGATGAGGAGCGTGTCGACACGCGGCAGCAGGTGCGCGATCACGCCGAGCTTGTCGGAGACCTTCGACCCGCCGAGCACCACGGTGTAGGGGCGCTCGGGCGACTCGGTGAGCCGGTCGAGCACGTCGAGCTCCGACGCGATCAGGAGCCCGGCGGCGCTCGGCCGCAGCTCCTCGAGCTCGTAGACGCTCGCCTGCTTGCGGTGCACGACGCCGAAGCCGTCGGAGACGACCGCATCGGCGAAGCCGGCCAGCTCGCCCGCGAACGCGGTGCGCTCAGCCTCGTTCTTCGAGGTCTCCCCCGCGTTGAACCGCAGGTTCTCGAGCACGAGGATCTCGCCGTCGCCGAGCGCCTCGACCTTCGCCGCGGCATCCGCACCGACCGTGTCGGTCGCGAACGCGACGGGCGCGTCGATCAGTTCATCGAGCCGTGCGGCGACGGGGGCGAGGCTGTACTTCGGGTCGGGCGAGCCGTCGGGCCGGCCGAGGTGGGAGACCACGATCACGCGGGCTCCCTGGCCCGTGAGGGCCTCGAGGGTGGGGACCGACGCCCGCACGCGGCCGTCGTCCGTGATGACCGATCCCTGGAGGGGGACGTTGAGGTCACAACGGACGACGACGCGCTTGCCGGCGAGCGGACCGAGGCTGTCGATCGTTCGCAGGGTCACGGATGCTCGATTCAGAGGCGTTCGGCGACGTACTCGGTCAGGTCGACGAGCCGGTTGGAGTAGCCCCACTCGTTGTCGTACCAGCTCGAGAGCTTCACCTGGTCGCCGAGGACGCGCAGCAGCCCGGCGTCGAAGATCGAGGAGTGCGGGTCGGAGACGATGTCGCTCGAGACGATCTCGTCCTCCGTGTACTTGAGGATGCCCTTCATCGGGCCCTCGGCGGCCGCCTTGTAGGCCGCCTTGACCTCGTCGACCGTGACCGGACGAGATGCCGTGACGGTGAGGTCGGTGATCGAGCCGGTGGGCACCGGCACCCGCAGGGCGAACCCGTCGAGCTTGCCCACGAGCTCGGGCAGCACGAGGCCGATCGCCTTCGCCGCACCGGTCGAGGTGGGGACGATGTTGATCGCGGCGGCGCGCGCGCGACGGAGGTCCTTGTGCGGGCCGTCCTGGAGGTTCTGGTCGGCCGTGTAGGCGTGCACCGTGGTCATGAGGCCGCGCTCGATGCCGAACGCGTCGTTGAACACCTTCGCGAGCGGCGCGAGGCAGTTCGTCGTGCACGACGCGTTCGAGATGATGTGGTGCGAGGCGGGGTCGTACTCGTCCTCGTTCACGCCCATGACGAAGGTCGCGTCCTCATCGGTCGCGGGCGCCGAGATGAGCACCTTCTTGGCTCCGGCGGCGATGTGCTTGCGCGCGTCGGCGGCCTTGGTGAAGAAGCCGGTCGACTCGATGACGATGTCGACGCCGAGCTCGCCCCAGGGCAGGTTCGCGGGGTCGCGCTCGGCGAACGCCTTGATCGCCTTGCCGTTGACGATGATGTTGTCGTCGTCGTAGTCGACGGTCGCGTCGAGGCGGCCCGTGATCGAGTCGTACTTCAGCAGGTGGGCGAGCGTCTTGTTGTCGGTGAGGTCGTTCACGGCGACGATCTCGAGGTCGGCGCCCTGGGCGAGGGCGGCACGGAAGTAGTTGCGGCCGATGCGGCCGAAGCCGTTGATGCCGATCTTTACGGACACGGATGTCTCCTGAATTGACGTGCGCGAATGCGCGATTCCAAGGTGAACGGATCGGACGGCGGTGTCCCCGGACGGGTCCGGGGACACCATCCGCTACGACAGTAGCAGCAGCCCTGAGGTCTTCTCGCGTGCGGTGGTGAAGCGCTGCTGGACGTTCTCCCAGTTCGCGATGTTCCAGAACGCCTTGACGTAATCGGCCCGCACGTTCTTGTAGTCGAGGTAGTACGCGTGCTCCCAGACGTCGAGCATGAGCAGCGGCACGATGCCCGCCGGGAGGKTCGCCTGCTGGTCGAAGAACTGCACGATGATCAGGCGCTGGCCGATCGAGTCCCACGCGAGGACGGCCCAGCCGGAGCCCTGCACGCCGAGCGCCGTGGCGGTGAAGTGGGCCTGGAACTTGTCGAAGGACCCGAAGTGCTCGTCGATCGCGGAGGCGAGGTCGCCGGTGGGCTTGTCGCCGCCGTCGGGTGAGAGGTTCGTCCAGAAGACGGAGTGGTTGACGTGGCCGCCGAGGTTGAACGCGAGGTCCTTCTCCAGCTTGTTGACGTTGGCGAGGTTGCCCGAGTCGCGCGCCTCTGCGAGCTGCGCGAGGGCGGTGTTCGCGCCGGTCACGTACGTCTGGTGGTGCTTCGAGTGGTGGAGCTCCATGATCGTGCCGCTGATCGACGGTTCCAGCGCCGAGTAGTCGTACGGGAGATCGGGGAGGGTGTAGTCAGCCATTGCTTCTCCTTGTCAGATGCCGGGCGTGCCGGGCTCCTGCCCGGTGTTCCGCGGCCGCACCCCGAGTCTATGCCCGGCCCGTCGGAGGCCGACCGGGGTTGACCGACTGCGACGG
>NZ_JBFUCL010000373.1:0-3546 GCF_056405255.1 Agromyces sp. P1_H4
GCACGACCGTGCCCTCGAGCACGACGGCCCCGGCCGCGACGAGCGACCCCGCGCCGATGACGGCCCCGTTCAGCACCGTCGCGCCCATGCCGATGAGGCAGTCGTCCTCGACGGTGCAGCCGTGCAGCACCGCGCCGTGCCCGACCGAGACGCCCCGGCCGATCGTGAGCGGGAAGCCGGCGTCCACATGGCAGACCACGGTGTCCTGCAGGTTCGCGTCCTCGCCGAGCACGATCGGCTCGGCCTCGGCGCGCAGCACCGCGTTGTACCAGACGCTCGAGCCTGCGGCGAGGCGCACGTCGCCGACGATCACCGCGCCCGCGGCGACGAAGGCGTGCTCGTGCACGACGGGCGCCGGCACGTCGGCGATGGTCAGGATGCGGGCGGAGGGGTCGGCGCTCATGGCGTCAGCCTACGCTCGCGCCGCGGTCACCCGTCGGCGCGGCGTGCGCGGCGGCGTCGGCGACCGACTGCCGATGCGACGAGGCGGTACGCCGCTCCGATCGCGAAGACCACGACGCCCCCGATGACCGCCTGGATCGGCAGGGTGGCGACGAGCACGAGGCATCCGATCGCCCCCGCGATGTTGAGCCAGCGCGGTACGCGGCGTTCGGGGGCAGGCTGGGTGAACGCCGACGCGTTGGCGACGAGGTAGTAGAGGAGCACGCCGAAGGAGCTGAACCCGATCGCGCCCCGAAGGTCGACGACGAGCACCAGCCCGACGATCGCGGCGGCCACCGCGATCTCGGCGACATAGGGCACGTGCGATCGCGGATGCACCGCCGCGAGCGGCGCAGGCAGCTCGCGGTCGCGCGCCATCGCGAGGGTGGTGCGGCCGATGCCGGCGATCAGGGCGAGCAGGGCGCCGAGGGCCGCCACGGCGGCGCCCACCTGCACGACCGGCACCGCCCATTCCCAGCCGCTCAGCTGGACGAGGTCGGTCAACGGGGCGTCCACGTCGGCCGCGAGGTACGCCGCGCCCAGGGTGAGCAGGAGCACGATCGCGACGGCCGCGTAGATCGCCACGACGATGCCGAGCGCGATGGCGATCGCCCTCGGGATCGTGCGAGCGGGATCGCGCACCTCCTCCCCGAGCGTGGCGATGCGGGCGTAGCCCGCGAAGGCGAAGAAGAGGAGTCCCGCCGACTGCAGCACGCCGTACCAGCCGCCGCCGGGCGCGACCGGCACCTCCTGCTGCACCGGGATGCCGTCGCGGAACAGCTGGGTCGCACCGGCGACGAGCACGAGCGCCAGCACGGCCAGGACCACGACCACGATGACGGTCGCCGCCCGGGCCGTGCGGGTGATGCCGAGCAGGTTGACCCCCGCGAGCACCACGACCGCCGCCACGGCCACGGGCCGCTCCCATGCCGTCGGCACCAGGTAGTCGGCGGCCGTGAGCGCCATCGCCGCGCAGCTCGCCGTCTTCCCGACGACGAAGCCCCACCCCGCGAGGAACCCCGGCCATTCGCCGAGCCGCTCCCGCCCGTACCGGTATGCGCCGCCCGACTCGGGGTAGCGCGCCGCGAGCTGGCCGGTCGAGCTCGCGTTCGCGTACGCGACGAACGCGGCGATCACGAGGCCCGCGAGCAGCCACGGGCCGGCGGCCGCGGCGGCCGGCTGCCACACCGCGAACACGCCGGCGCCGATCATCGACGCGAGGCCGATCGCCACGGCGTCGCGGAGTCCGAGGCGGCGGGCCAGGCGCCCGGAGGGCGGGGACGGAGTCGCGGTCACGCCGGAACCCTACTCCACGGGCGTGAAGCGCTCGTCGCCGACTCGTAGGATCGACGCATGCCCGCCGAGCAGACGTCCACGCCGTCCCACGCCGCCGTCGACCGCGTCACCGCCGCACTCGCCGCGCAGGGGGTCGAGCCGCGCATCGTCTGGTTCGACGACGCCGTGACCACCGCGCAGCTCGCCGCCGACGCGCTCGGCGTCGAGGTCGGGCAGATCGCCAACTCGCTGGTGTTCACGATCGACGACGAGCCGATCCTCGTGCTCACGTCGGGCGCGCACCGCGTCGACACCGAGTGGCTCGGCGAGCGCCTCGGCGGCACCATCCGTCGCGCATCGAAGGAGACCGTGAAGGCGGCCACCGGCCAGGTGATCGGCGGGGTCGCGCCCGTCGGGCATCCGGAGCCGGTTCGCACCATCGTCGACGTGCAGCTGGCCGACTACGACGAGGTGTGGGCCGCCGCGGGGCACGCGAAGACCGTCTTCCCGACGACGTTCGACGAGCTCGTGCGCATCACGGGCGGCACGCCCGGCCCCGTGGAGCCCTCGGGCGAGGCATCCGCAGAGGTCCCGACGTGACATCCGACCGTGTGGCGTGGCCGCGCCCGGCGGGCCCGCTCACCCTCCGACCGCCGACCAGCGAGGACCTCGACCAGGTGCTCGTCTGGCGGAACCGCCCCGAGGTCATCCGCTGGCTGCTGCGCACCACGGTCGACCCCGAGGCGTTCAGGCGGGCATGGCTCGAGAGCGTCGACGATCCCGCCCAGCACACCGCCGTGGCGGTGCTCGACGGCGTCGTGGTCGGAACGGGATCGCTCGACGTGCGCGACGGCATGGGGCAGTTCGACGGCGACGCGTGGCGTGGGGCCGAGGGGCTGCTCGGCTACGTCATCGATCCGGCGTACGCCGGCAACGGGTACGCGACCGATGTCGCGCGCGCGCTGCTCGACCTCGCCTTCGGCGACCTCGGCCTCCACCGGGTGACCGCCGGATGCTTCGCCGACAACGTCGCCTCGTGGCGGGTCATGGAGAAGGTCGGCATGCGGCGCGAACAGCACGGCGTCCGCGACTCGTGGCATGCCGAACTCGGCTGGGTCGACGGCTTCACCTACGGGATCCTCGCCGAGGAGTGGCCGGCGGCTGGCTGACCCAGGCGGTCGTGCGCTGACCCGACGTCGAGCCGAACCCTACGCGTCCCGTCGCGCGCCCTGGCTCGGGTGCACCACGAAGATCGACGGCTCGCGGTAGCCCCGCTCGGCGAACGCCGCGAGCACCTCGCGCGTGACGACCGGCACGAGGTCGTCGATCATGAGCGCGATGGCCGAGCCGCCGAACCCGCCGCCCGTCATGCGCGCCCCGATCGCGCCGTGCGCCTGCGCGGTCGCGACCGCGAGGTCGAGCTCGGGCACCGAGATCTCGAAGTCGTCGCGCATGGAGACGTGCGAGGCGTCGAGGAACGGGCCGATCGCGCCCGGTCCCTGCTCGCGCAGCGTGCGCACGGTGTCGAGCACGCGCTGGTCCTCGGTCACCACGTGTCGCACCCGGCGGAACGTCTCGTCGTCGAGCAGCTCGGCCGCACGGCCGAGGTCGTCGTGGCGCACGTCGCGGAGGGACTCGACGCCGAGGGCGCGGGCGCCCGCCTCGCAGGATGCGCGCCGAGCGGCGTACCCGCCCGAGGCGTGCGCGTGCTCGACCTTCGTGTCGATGACGAGGAGGGAGAGCCCGTCGGCTGCGAAGCCGAGCGGGATCACGTCGGCGTCGAGGCTGCGGCAGTCGAGGAAGACGCCGCCGTCGGCCTCGCCGAGGAGC
>NZ_JBFUCL010000374.1:0-3516 GCF_056405255.1 Agromyces sp. P1_H4
GTGCCCGGCGAGCCCGCGCTCCCCGGGCCAGGCGAGGCCGGCAAGCCACATGGGGGTGTTCGGGTCGTCGGCGAAGGCGTGCACGTCGACGCCCGTGCCGGTGCGCGCGACCGGTGGCCGCGCCGCGTCGACGGAGGCGGTGGGCTGGGAGGCCTCCCGCGCCGGCGTCGCCGACCCCGCCCGTGAACGACCGGCAGCCCGCTCGGCGACGATCGACTCGGCACGACGGAGGTCGGCGGGCAGCGTCACCTTGAACGAGCGCGCGTCGCCCGGCACCACGTCGACGGCGATGCCGGCGGATGCCGCGAGCGCCGCGTCATCCGTGTACTCCTCGGTGGCCCGGGCGTACGCGGCCTGCAGCGCGGAGCGCGGGAACCCCTGCGGGGTCTGCACGGCGGCGAGCTCGGATCGGTCGACCGTCTCCACCACCCGGCCGTGCGGCCCGACGCGCTTGATGGTGTCGACCACGTCGAGCCCGGGAACCACGCCGTGACCGCGGGCGCGAACCGCGGCGACGACCTCGTCGAAGACGATGGACGGGGTGAGCGGGCGCGCGGCATCGTGCACGAGCACGGTGTCGACGACGTGCGGCACGAGCGCGAGCCCGGCGGCGACCGAAGCCTGGCGCGTGGCACCGCCGGCGACCACGTCGAGCGGGGCGGATGCCGCGGCGGCGGCCCCGGTGAAGCGCTCGCGCGTCTCGCCGACGCGGTCGGCGGGCGCCACGATGACGACGTGCGGCGTCTCCCGCATGCCGAGCACGGCATCGAGGGCGACGCCCAGCATCGTGTCGTCGCCGAGGGGCACGAACGCCTTGGGCTCGGAGTGCCCCAGGCGGGTGCCGCTGCCCGCGGCGACGACGATGACGGCGACCCTTGACGCGCTCATGGCACGAGCGTAGCGCGCGTCACCGGCCACGAGCGCGCGAACGCCGCCGGCCTGGGGCCGACGGCGTCGCGGGGTTCGAGACTAGGAGGCGAGGACCTCGTCGAGCACGGTCGACGCCTGCTCCTCGTCGGTCTTCTCGGCGAGCGCGAGCTCGGAGATGAGGATCTGCCGAGCCTTGGCCAGCATCCGCTTCTCACCAGCGGACAGGCCGCGGTCCTGGTCACGACGCCACAGGTCGCGGACGACCTCGGAGACCTTGATCACGTCGCCGGAGGCGAGCTTCTCGAGGTTCGCCTTGTAGCGGCGCGACCAGTTGGTCGGCTCTTCGGTGAAGGGTGCGCGCAGCACCTCGAAGACCCGGTCGAGGCCTTCCTTGCCGATGACGTCACGAACGCCGACGAGGTCGACGTTCTCTGCGGGAACCTCGATGACGAGGTCACCCTGCGTGACGTTCAGCTTGAGGTAGAGCTTCTCTTCACCCTTGATGATCCGTTTCTTCACCTCGGTGATCGTTGCGGCTCCGTGGTGGGGGTAAACGACGGTTTCGCCAACCTCAAAAAGCATGAATGAATGTCCTTTCGGCAACTATCAGGATATCACATTCCGGATCGTGCTAAGGTTCGCCACCCCTCCCCGGACCGCCTCCCGCCGTAGGCTACACTCGGATCGATTCCCTTCGCGCGGGCTCGCATCCGTTCGCGCGCACGCTCGCACTTGGAGGTTCTGTGAAGGCGCGTCTCGCGGCATCCGCTGCTCTGGCCCTCGGTCTCGCACTGGGCGCGAGCGGCTGCTCGATGCTCACCTACCAGGCGACGACCGAGAAGTACGACGCGAGCGACGGCGTCTCGGTCGACGTGGGCGACCTCGACCTTCGCAACGTGCTCGTGGTCAGCGAAGACGGGGAAGACGGCATCCTCGTGATGACCGTCGTGAACAACGGCGACGACGACGTCGAGCTCGGCGTGCAGTTCGGCGAGGGCGGCGGCGACACCCAGACGGTCGAGATCGAGGCCGGCGGCACCGCCGCATTCGGCGTCGACGAGGTCGAGGGCATCGACGTGCTCGACCCGATCGTGCTCGAGGGCATCGACACGATGCCCGGCGCGCTCCTGCCCATGTACTTCCAGTACGGCGACAACGAGGGCATCCAGAAGCAGGTGCCCGTGCTCGACGCCCGCTTGGCGGAGTACAACCACCTCTCCTCCAAGTAGGTCCGACTTCCGAAGGGGCGGATGCCGCGGCATCCGCCCCTTCGTCGTGTCGGCGCTGAGGCGCTCCTTCGCTGAGGCGCTCTGGCGCTCAGGCGCTCAGGCGCTGAGGCGCTCAGGCCTCGAAGCGGTAGCCCAGTCCCCGCACGGTGACGAGCTGCACGGGCTCCGAGGGCTCCGCCTCGATCTTCGAGCGGATGCGCTTGATGTGCACGTCGAGCGTCTTGGTGTCGCCGAAGTAGTCGGAGCCCCAGACCCGGTCGATCAGCTGGCCGCGGGTCAGCACACGGCCGGGATTGCGCATGAGCAGCTCGAGCAGCTCGAATTCCTTCAGCGGCATGGGCACGGGGTCGCCGTCGACCTCGACCGTGTGCCGGTCGACGTCCATGCGCACGCGCCCGCCCTCGAGGATCGCCTCGTCGAAGTCCTCCACCTCGATGCGGCGCCGGAGCACGGCCCGGATCCGGGCGAGCAGCTCCCGCGTCGAGTACGGCTTGGTCACGTAGTCGTCGGCGCCGAGCTCGAGGCCCACGACGATGTCGATCTCGGAGTCCTTCGCGGTGACCATGATGATCGGCACCGTCGAACGGGTGCGCAACTCCCGGCACACCTCGGTGCCCGGCAGCCCGGGCAGCATCAGGTCGAGCAGCACGAGGTCGGCGCCGTCCTGGTCGAACGCCGCGATGGCCGACGGACCGTCCGCGGCGACGACCACCTCGTAGCCCTCGCGCTCCAGCAGGAAGCTCAGCGGGTCGCTGAGGGCGATCTCGTCTTCGACGAGCAGGATGCGGGTCAACTCGGTTCTCCTCGGTCGGGGGTGGCCACGCGGGCGGCGCGGTCGGCGCCCTTCCGGGCGGCGCGGTCGCTGGTCTTGCCTGAGCTCGCGGGGCGCGGCTGGTCGGGCTGCTGCTTCGGTTGCGAAGGGACTCGCTCGGGGTCGTCGGCGGGCAGCGCGTCCTCGGCGCGTGGCAGCCGGATGATGAAGGTCGACCCGCGACCCGGCGTCGACCACACGCGCACGTCGCCGCCGTGGTTCTGCACGGTGTGCTTCACGATGCTGAGTCCGAGCCCGGTGCCGCCGGTGTTGCGCGAACGGGCCTGGTCGACGCGGTAGAAGCGCTCGAAGACGCGCTCGAGGTCGTCGCCCTCGATGCCGATGCCCTGGTCGGTGACGGCGATCTCCACCGTGTCGCCGACCACCTTCGCCCCGACGCCCACCCGGCCGCCCTCGTTCGAGTACGCGATGGCGTTCGCGATGAGGTTGTGCACCGCCACGATCATGAGCGAGCGGTCGCCGTAGACGATGGCCTTGTTGGAGRTGCGCACGGCGATCTCCACGCGCTTCGCCGTCGCGACGACGCGGTTCTGGTCGACCGCCGCCGCCACCACGTCGTCGACGCGCACGCGGACGTCGGGTCGG
>NZ_JBFUCL010000375.1:0-3468 GCF_056405255.1 Agromyces sp. P1_H4
CCACGCGGCATCCGCTCTTCGTTCGCTTGCGTGCGGCGGGCTACAGCGTGAGCGCCCGGCGCACGAGGTCGGCCTGCTCGGCGGCGTGGCGCTTGGCCGAGCCGGTCGCCGGCGAGGCCGCGGCGGCACGGGCGACGACCGCGACCGGGCGCGGGCCAAGCTTGTTCGTCTCGATGATGAAGTACGGCCACGCGCCCTGGTTCTCGGGCTCGTCCTGCGCCCACATGAGCTCGGCGTTCGGGTAGCTGTCGGCGACCGTCTTGAGCTCGTCCTTCGGCAGCGGGTAGAGCTGCTCGAGGCGCACGACCGCGATCTCGGGGTTCGGGTGCTTCTCGAGCTCGGAGATGAGGTCGTAGTAGATCTTGCCCGAGACGAACACGACCCGCTTGACGGCCGCCTTGTCGTCGATGCGGGCGTCGTCGATGACCGGCTCGAACCGGCCGCTCGTGAAGTCGGCGACCTCGCTCGTCGCGCCGCGGAGTCGCAGCATGGCCTTGGGCGTGAAGACCACGAGCGGCCGACGCGGACGCGCGTACGCCTGGCGACGCAGCAGGTGGAAGTACGACGCGGGCGTCGACGGACGCGCCACGGTCATGTTGTCTTCCGCGCAGAGCTGCAGGTACCGCTCGATGCGGGCGCTCGAGTGGTCGGGCCCCTGGCCCTCGTAGCCGTGGGGGAGGAGGAGCACGACGCTCGAGCGCTGGCCCCACTTCTGCTCGGCCGAGGAGATGAACTCGTCGATGATGATCTGGGCGCCGTTCGCGAAGTCGCCGAACTGGGCCTCCCACATCACGAGCGCGTCGGCCCGCTCGACCGAATAGCCGTACTCGAAGCCCATCGCCGCGTACTCGCTCAGCAGCGAGTCGTAGATCCAGAACTTGGCCTGGTTGTCGGAGAGGTTCTGCAGCGGCAGCCACTCCTGGCCGTTCATGCGGTCGTGCAGCACGGCATGGCGCTGCACGAACGTGCCGCGGCGGGCGTCCTGGCCGGCGAGGCGCACGGGAGTGCCCTCGAGCAGCAGGGAGCCGAGGGCGAGCAGCTCGCCGAAGCCCCAGTCGATCTTGCCGTTGCGGCTCATGTCGTAGCGCTTGGTGAGCAGCTGCTGGATCTTCGGATGCACCGTGAAGCCGGCGGGCTTGTTGTCGAACGCGTCGCCGATGGCGTGCACGACCTCGGTCGCGACGCCGGTGGTCTCGAGCTCRCCCGAGACGACCTCGTCGGCACGCGTCGACTCCGTGGCGCCGATGATCGGGATCGCGCCGGTCTGCGCGGCGTGGGTCTCGGCAAAGGCCCGCTCGAGGCGGTCCTGGAAGTCGCGGTGCGCCTCCTCGTACTCCTCCTCGGTGATGTCACCACGTCCGACGAGCGCCTCGGTGTAGAGCTTGCGCACCGAGCGCTTCGCCTCGATGAGGTTGTACATGAGCGGCTGGGTCATCGAGGGGTCGTCGCCCTCGTTGTGCCCGCGGCGGCGGTAGCAGACGAGGTCGATGACGACGTCGCGCTTGAACTCCTGCCGGTAGCGGAAGGCCAGCTCGGCCACCCGCACGACCGCCTCGGGGTCGTCGCCGTTCACGTGGAAGATCGGGGCCTGGATGGTCTTCGCGACATCCGTCGAGTAGATCGACGAGCGCGCGTCGCCCGGCACCGTGGTGAAGCCCACCTGGTTGTTGATGTTCACGTGGATGGTGCCGCCCGTGCGGTAGCCGCGCAGCTGCGACATCTGCATCGTCTCGACGACGATGCCCTGGCCGGCCATCGCCGCGTCGCCGTGGATGAGGATCGGCAGGGTCGAGAAGGTGCCGATGGGCTTGCGGTCCTGCTTGGCCCGCACGATGCCCTCGAGCACGCCGTCGACGGCCTCGAGGTGCGACGGGTTCGCCGCGAGCGAGACGGGGATCTGGTGGCCGTCGTCGGCGGTGAACGTGCCCTCGGTGCCGAGGTGGTACTTCACGTCGCCCGAGCCCGAGAAGACCTTGGCGTCCATGTTGCCCTCGAACTCGCGGAACACCTGGCCATAGGTCTTGCCGCCGATGTTCGTGAGCACGTTGAGCCGGCCGCGGTGCGCCATGCCGATGGCGACCTCGTCGAGGCCGTCCTTCGCCGCGCCCTGCAGGATCTCGTCGAGCAGGGCGATGACGGACTCGCCGCCCTCGAGGCTGAACCGCTTCTGGCCGACGTACTTCGTCTGCAGGAACGTCTCGAACGCCTCGGCCTCATTGAGCTTGCCGAGGATGCGCATCTGCTCGTCATGGGTCGGCTTCTCGTACTTGCGCTCGACCTCGTTCTGGATCCAGCGGCGCTGCACCGGGTCCTGGATGTGCATGTACTCGATGCCGATCGTGCGGCAGTAGGAGTCGCGGAGCACGCCGAGGATGTCGCGGAGGAGCGCGGTGCGCTTCTCGCCGAACCCGCCCGTGACGAACTCGCGGTCGAGGTCCCAGAAGGTGAGGCCGTGGCTCGCGATGTCGAGGTCGGGGTGCGATCGCTGCACGTACTCCAGCGGGTCGATGTCGGCCATGAGGTGGCCGCGCACGCGGAACGCGTTGATGAGCTCCTGCACGCGGGCGGTCTTGTCGATCGCGCTGGCGATGTCGACCGAGATGTCGGGCGCCCAGCGGATGGGCTCGTAGGGCAGGCGGAGCGCGGCGAAGATGTTCTCGTAGAAGTCGCGCTGCCCGATGAGCAGCTCGTGCACCTTCTTCAGGAACTCGCCCGAGCCGGCGCCCTGGATGACGCGGTGGTCGTAGGTCGACGTGAGGGTGATGGTCTTGCCGATGGCGAGGTTCGCGAGGGTCTTCTCGGAGGAGCCCTGGAACTCGGCCGGGTACTCGAGGGCGCCGGCGCCGATGATGCAGCCCTGGCCCTTCATGAGCCGGGGCACCGAGTGCACGGTGCCGATCCCGCCCGGGTTGGTGAGCGAGATCGTGGCGCCCTTGAAGTCGTCAGCGGTCAGCTTGTTCTGCCGCGCACGCTGCACGAGGTCTTCGTAGGCGTTCAGGAACTCATTGAACGTCATGGTCTCGGCGCGCTTGATGGCGGGCACGAGCAGCGCCCGGGTGCCGTCGGGCTTGGGGATGTCGATGGCGATGCCGAGGCCGATGTGGGCGGGCTTCACCAACGAGGGCTTGCCGTCGACCTCGGCGTACGAGACGTTCTGGCTCGGGAACTCCTTCAGCGCCTGGATGAGTGCCCAGCCGATGAGGTGCGTGAACGACACCTTGCCGCCGCGGCTGCGGCGGAGGTGGTTGTTGATCACGATGCGGTTGTCGATCATGAGCTTCGCCGGCACGGTGCGCACGCTCGTCGCGGTCGGCACGGTGAGGCTCTGGTCCATGTTCGCGGCGAGGGTCTTCGGCAGGCCGCGCAGCGGGACGACCTCGTCCTCCCGGGGCGCACCCGCGATGACGGGCTGCGGGCTCGTGATCGGCACGTCGGCCGGCACGGGCGCCGTGCGGGGGGCCACCGAGG
>NZ_JBFUCL010000376.1:0-3439 GCF_056405255.1 Agromyces sp. P1_H4
AGCCGGCGAAGACGTCGCGGGCGACCGCGAGCTGGCGGTCGGCGTCGTCGATGGCGTGGCGCACGTGCTCGAGGGGCGGGATCGGACGGGCCGCTCGCTCGCGGGCCGCCGCGATCGCGGCATCCAGCCCGGCGTTCGCCTCGCGCAGGCGATTCAGCTGGGCGAACGGGTCAGTGTTGACGCCGGCCCGCGGGAGCGAGGCGAGGGCGGCCTGCAGGTCGGCGATCGCCTTAACGACGCCGGGTGACTGCGGCTCCTTGAGCGCGACGACGAGGTCGCCGCGGGAGTCCTCGACGATCGCCGCAAGCGTCGACTCAGCACGCAACGCCTCGACCTCGAAGGTCTCCACCGCGTCGAGGAGCGCGGCCGCCCGGCGCACCGACTCAGTCGACGCCTCGAGCGCGAGGTTGGCCTGCTCGCGCTGCCCGGCCTCGCGGCGGCGCTCGGCCACGCCGGCGCTGTGCTCGGCGAATCCGAGGAGCTGCTCGGCCTCGGCGGGGTTCGCCTCCACCTGGGAGAGCGCCTCGGGCGCGTAGCGGGCCGCGAGCCGTTCGACCGTCTCGCGGGCGTGGGGGATGCGTGCGCGCAGGCGCGCGGCATCCGCTCGCACGCCGGCGATGATCTCGGGAGCCCGGCGCGCCCGCGCGACCTTGTCGGCGAGCACTGCCGTGCGCTCGTCGAGTAGGTCTTGGGCCCACTCGCAGAGCTGCACGATGCGCGCGTTGCGGGTGCGCAGCTCCTCGGCGGTGTCGGGGATCTCGTCGAAGTTCAGCTGGTTCAGCCGGAACGCCTCGCCCAGGTGCTGCCGCACCGCCGTGAGCGCCGTGCGCAGGTCGGCGGTCGCGTCGGGCCCCAGCTCGGCCTCGGCGAAGACGAGCTCGTCGGTGGTGACTCGGATGCGCTCGTCGGCGGCCACCAGCGCCGTTCCCGCCCGCTTCGCCAGATCGGCGTCCTGAGCGGCGAGCTCAGGATCTTCGCGCTTGCGTTTGCCCCAGAATCCGGCCATGGGTTCGATCCTAGGCGCGGCGCCGGGTGGCGGCTGTGGGTTGCGGACAACGCTGGGAACTCGACCGATGCGGCGGCGCGCCCGCTCTGTCACCATCGAGAGATGAGCGACCCGACGAGGGCGCCCGCGGGGTGGTACGAAGACGGGTCCGGCGGGCGGCGGTACTGGGACGGCAAGGCCTGGACGGAGTACGTGGCGCCCAGTGCCTCGGGCGAGCCCGTGTCGCAGGTCGCGAGCGGGTCGGGCGGTACTGAGGCGACGGATGCCGCGGCGACGCAGCCCGTGGGAGCGACCGGTCCGACGATTCCGTTCGTCTGGGGGTCTCGCGGGTCGGATGCCGCGGGGTCACCGTATGGCGGCGCCCCGGCCGGGTCGGCGGGTTGGTGGGACGCTTCGGGCGGGTACCCGGCGGACGCGCCGACCGTGCCGTTCTCAGTCGGAGCCGTGAGCGCGAGCCCAGCCGCGAGCCCAGCCGTGGGCGTGGGCGTTGGCGCCGACCCGGGGATGGCGGGCTACGCCGCAGGCCCCACGACGGTGCTGCCGCAGCATCCGTTCACCGAGCCGTCGAACCCAGGGCCGAACGTCGTGGGCATCATCGCGCTCGTCGTCGCGATCGCGGGCCTCGTGTGCATGTTAATCCCGGCGGCGGCGGGTGTTGCGTGGATCCTCGTGGTCGCCGCATTGGTGCTCTCGCTCATCGGCCTGTCGCTGCGCCGCGCGAAGTGGTCGGCGATCACCGGGCTCGTCGTGTCGATCATCGCCGCGATCGTCGGCATCGTCATGCTCGTTACGCTGCTGATCGGGGCGGTCGGCGAGCTCTTCAGCGGGATCGACGATGCGGTTCCCGACGTGCCGGTGTTCCCGGTGCCGGAGCCTGCGCAACCCGAGGAGCCCGCGGCACCGGCGGCTGGCGACCTCAGGTTCGGCGAGACGATGACCTGGGACGACGGCGTCGCCCTGACGGTCTCAGTGCCCGAGGCGTACACGCCGAGCGACTTCGCGGTGGGCGCGACGCGGGCGAACTCGGTCGTGTTCACCCTGACGCTCAGCAACAACTCGACGGCGGTCCTGCAGCCCCTGCCGCTCCCGACCCTCACCTCGGGCGAGCAGGAGGTGAGCGAGGTCTTCGACGTCGGGGCTGAGGTGTTCGACCCGGCCGACGACGTCGGCTTCCCGCCCACCGCCACGATCGAACCGGGCGGGTCGGTCAGCTGGCGCGTCGCCTGGTCACTCGACGACCCGGGCTCGCTCACGATGGAGGCGGCTCCGAACCTGCTGTACCCGAGCGCGACCTTCACGAACGCGCCGTAGCATCCCGCCGGGCCAGCAGGTAGGCGCCCACGACCGGATCGTCCGTGAGCTCGGCCGCACGGGCGAAGGCGGCGGATGCCTCGGCGCTGCGGCCGGCACGGGCGAGGAGGTCGGCGCGCGCCGCCCACCAGGGCTGGAACGTCGACGTCTCGGGCTCCGTCGGGAGCGCCGCGAGTCCCGCCTCGGCGCCGTCGACGCGTCCGATCACCGCGGCGAGCGCGACCTTCGCCCCAAGGCTCGGAGCGACCGCGTTCAGCGCGACGTAGAGCGTGCGCAGCGCCGCCCAGTCGGTCACGCCCCTGCGACGGCGATCGCAATGCACGGCCTCGATGGCGGCCTCGAGCTGGAACCGGCCCGGCGGCCGCCCCGCCGCCGACGCACGACGGAGGTACTCCTCCCCCTCGGCGATGAGCGCGGCATCCCACGTCGACGGGTCCTGCTCGTCGAGCGGGACGAACGAGCCCGGCTCGGGGCCTGACGCGCGACCGGCGCTACCTCGGCTCCCCCGCCGCGCGAGCGACAGCGTCACGAGCGACGCGAGCCCCCACGCCTCCGTCTCGTGCTCGAGCAGGGCGGCGAGGGTCACCGCGAGGTACTGCGCCTCGCCGGCCATCGAGTCCGGAACGTCGGCCGGTGCGCGCCACGCGATGGCGTGGCATCCGTAGACCGCCTCGAGCACGGCGGGCAACCGCTCGGGCATCGCCCGACGGTCGGGCACCACGAACGGGATGCGCGCATCGCGGATGCGGCGCTTCGCCCGCACGAGCCGCTGGGCCATCGCCGCCGGCGGCACCGCGAACGCCGTGGCGATCTGCGCCGCCTCGAATCCGAGCACGACCTGCAGCATGAGCGGCGTGCGCACGGTGGCGTCGATCGCCGGATGCGCGCACACGAACAGCAGCTCCAGCCGCTTGTCGCCGATCGCGAACGGGTCGAGCTCGGCCAGCGGGTCGACGGATGCCGCGGCCGGCGTCTCGACGCCGACGTCGTCAGCGAGCGGGGCGGTGAGGCGACGCTCGGCCGACTTCCACGCGTCGCGCTGGCGATTGCGGGCCACGGTCAACAGCCACCCCTCGGGATTGTCGGGCACACCGGCATCCGGCCACCTCGTGAGCGCCTGCT
>NZ_JBFUCL010000377.1:0-3431 GCF_056405255.1 Agromyces sp. P1_H4
GCCGGCGACGAGGAGCTGGAGCGCGACGAGGAGTCGTGGGCGCCCGGGGCATCCGCCGTGGACCGGGCGCTGTTCAACGCCGACGGGCTCCTCCCCGCGATCATCCAGGAGGAGGGCACCGGCGAGGTGCTGATGCTCGGCTGGATGGATCGCGAGGCCATGCGACGCACCCTCACCGAGGGCCGCGTGACGTTCTGGTCGCGGTCCCGGCAGGAGTACTGGCGCAAGGGCGACACGTCGGGCCACGTGCAGTACGTGCGCGCCGCCGCCCTCGACTGCGACGCCGACACGCTTCTCGTGACGGTCGAGCAGGTCGGTGCGGCGWGCCACACCGGCACCCGCACGTGCTTCGACGGCGACCGGCTCGAGGTCGAAGTGGGGGCAGCGCCTGTGCCGACAGCGACCGCTGCCACCGCGCCGACACCCGCCGACTGACCGACGTCCACCGACGACCCGAGGAGGCCGAGTGCCCGCCACGACGAGCTTCGACGAGTTCACCGCCCTGCTGCCCGGCCGCAGGGTCGTGCCCGTGTCCCGTGAACTTTTCGCCGACGGCGAGACTCCCGTCGGCATCTACCGCAAGCTCGCCGCGGGCCGCCCCGGCACCTTCCTGCTCGAGTCCGCCGAGCAGGGCGGCATCTGGTCGCGGTACTCCTTCGTCGGCGCCTCGTCGTACGGTGTCCTGACCGAACGCGACGGGCGCGTCGAATGGCAGGACTACGGGCTGTCGGCCGAACGTGCGCTGGGCGGGGCCGCCGGCCTCGCACCCCTCGCCGCGCTGGAGGCGCTCTTCGAGCGCTGGCGCACCGAGGACGTGCCCGGCGCGCCGCCGCTGACCGGCGGGCTCGTCGGGTTCATCGGGTGGGAGGCCATCCGGCAGATCGAGCACCTGCCGAACCGGCCGCCCGCCGACTTCCGGATGCCGGGACAGGCCTTCTCCTTCGTCTCCGAGCTCGTCGTGATCGACCACCGCACCGGAACCGTGCAGCTCGTGGCGTCCACCCTGAACGATGGCGACGAGTCGCCCGAGGCGCTCTGGGTGGACGCACAGGAGCGCCTCGACCGGATGCAGCGGCGGCTCGCCCGCCCGTCGGAGGCGTGGCTCGCCGAGATCGACCTCGCGACCGCCGCGGCGCCGACGCATCGCACCGAGAAGGCCGACTTCCTCGCCGCCGTCGAGCGCTCGAAGGAGTACATCCGCGAGGGCGACATCTTCCAGGTCGTGGTCTCGCAGCGCTTCGAGCAGGTGGCCACCGCCGACCCGATCGACGTCTACCGGGTGCTTCGAAGCCTGAACCCGAGCCCGTACATGTACGTCCTGCACCTCGACGACCCGGCCGGCGAGCCGTATTGGATCGTCGGCTCCTCGCCGGAGGCGCTCGTGAAGGTGGAGGACGGCCGCGTCTTCACCCACCCGATCGCGGGCTCGAAGCCGCGCGGTGCGACGCCCGAGCAGGATGCCGACCTCGAGGCCGAGCTCATCGCCGACCCGAAGGAGCAGGCCGAGCACCTCATGCTCGTCGACCTCGCCCGCAACGACCTCGCGAAGGTCTGCACGGCCGGATCGGTGGAGGTGACCGAGTTCATGCGCGTCGAGCGGTTCAGCCACATCATGCACCTCGTGTCGTCGGTCGAGGGCGATCTCGCGCCGGGGGCGAACGCCGTCGACGTGTTCCGGGCGACCTTCCCCGCCGGCACGCTCTCGGGTGCGCCGAAGCCGCGGGCCCTCGAGATCATCGACGAGCTCGAACCCGCGCAGCGCGGGCTCTACGGCGGCGTCGTCGGCTACTTCGGCTTCGGCGGAGACGCCGACCTCGCGATCGCCATCCGCACGGCCACGATCTCGGGCGGCATCGCGCGGGTGCAGGCCGGAGGCGGCCTGGTGGCCGATTCGGTACCCGAGTCGGAGTTCCAGGAGTCGCAGAACAAGGCGGCGGCGCCACTGCGCGCGGTCGCGGTCGCGAACGCCATGCGGAGGGTCGAGTGAGCGCCTCGCGCATGAAGCTGCCGATCATCGTCGCCACGATCGTCGGTGCGGGCCTCGCGCTGCTCTCGTGGAGCCAGACCTGGTTCGAGCTTCGGCTGGCGGATGTCGCTGCGCAGGGCTCCGACGACGCGATCGCGGTCCCGGGCAGCGTCGCGTCGCCCGCCCTCGCGGCACTCGGCCTCGCCGGACTGGCACTCGTGGCGGCCCTCGCGATCGCAGGTCCCGGCATCCGCATCATCCTCGGCGTGCTCGAGGTCGTGCTCGGCGGCTGCGTGCTGCTCGCCGCCGGCGTGTCGCTCGGCGATCCCGTCGCCGCAGTCGCCCCGGCAGTGACGGATGCCACGGGCGTGTCGGGTTCCGGCCCGACGGCCGAGCTCGTGGCCGGCGTGACGGCCACCGCCTGGCCGGCCATCGCCATCGCCGGGGGAGTGCTGCTCGTGCTCGCCGGCGTCGCCGTCCTCGTCACCGGGACGCGCTGGCCCTCGTCGTCGCGCCGATACAGGTCGGCCCGGCTCGAGGACGCCGACGAGCCGGTCGAGGCGGACGGCGGCGCGCGAGCAGCATCCGACCAGGCCATCGACGACTGGGACGACCTCAGCCGCGGCGACGATCCCACCGGCGACCCCACCGAGCCCGCCGGACCGAACCGCTAGACTGGCCCCCGAAACCCCAGCAACGAAGGAGCAACATGAGCACCGAGCACGCAGATCCCGGCCACGGACACTCGCCCGCGGCATGGACCTCCGTCATCATCATGCTCATCGCCGTCACCATCGGCACGGTCGCGTTCTTCCTCGACCTGCCGTGGCTCGTCTGGGCGTCGGCAGCCCTCCTCGTCGTCGGTGCCATCGTGGGCTGGGTCCTGTCCCGTGCCGGCTACGGCGTCGGCGGGGCGAAGGTCGTCGAGAAGGCGCACTGACGCGTGCTGTCCGAACTGACCGCGAACGCGGTCGCAGATTCGCTTGCACGCCGTGAGACGCGCGGCTTCGCCGAGGTGGAGCGCGCGGCGCTCGCCCGCCCTGCCGCGCTCGACGCCCTCGAGGCGCTGAAGCCCGCCGAGCGGGTCAAGGTCATCGCCGAGATCAAGCGGTCGAGCCCCTCGCGCGGTGCGCTGGCGACCATCGCGGACCCGGCGGCCCTGGCTCGCAGCTACGAGCTCGGYGGTGCGAGCGCGATCAGCGTCCTCACCGAGGGCCGCAGGTTCGGCGGCTCGCTCGCCGACCTCGAAGACGTCCGCGCCGCCGTCGCGCTGCCCGTGCTCCGCAAGGACTTCATCGCGACGCCGTACCAGGTGCTCGAGGCCCGCGCGGCGGGCGCCGACCTGGTGCTGCTCATCGTGGCAGCCCTCGACGACGCGACGCTGCGCGAGCTCTTCGACCTCATCGTCGAGCTCGGCATGACGCCGCTGGTCGAGACGCACTCGGCCGACGAGCTCGACCGGGCG
>NZ_JBFUCL010000378.1:0-3420 GCF_056405255.1 Agromyces sp. P1_H4
GGCGGCGGCGGCCGCGTCGGCGAGCACGGCGTGGGCGCGGCCGAGCCGCTCGATCCACCAGTCGGTGCGCTCGGGCCCCGCGTCGTAGCGCTGCAGCAGCGCAGGGTCGGGCAGCACCCGCCGCACCTCGATGGCCCCGTCGACCGGCAGCAGCGGGTCGCGCGTGACGTCGGCGGCGAGCAGCGAGGCGGTGCCGAGACCGCAGTCGTAGTCGAGCGAGGGCACGGATGCCGCGAGCCGGGCGCCCATCGCGAGGCCCACGCTCGTGTCGAGCGCACTCGACACCACCACGGGGAGCCCTGCCGCCTCGATGATGCGCAGCGCCCGCCGGATGCCGCCGAGCGGCTGGGCCTTGATCACGAGCAGGTCGGCCGCGCCGGCCTCGGCCACGGCGAGCGGGTCGTCGGCCCGGCGCACGCTCTCGTCGGCGGCGATGGGGATGCCCATGTACTTCACGCGGACGCCGATCTCGGCGAGTTCCGCGACGGTCGCGCAGGGCTGCTCGACGTACTCGAGGTCGAACGGCGCGAGCGCGTGGATCGCGTGCTCGGCCTCGTCGACGTTCCAGCCGCCGTTCGCGTCGACGCGGATGCGTCCCTCGGGGCCGAGCACGTGGCGCACGGCGCGCACGCGCGCGACATCCGCCGACAGTGGCTCGTCGCCGCCCGCGACCTTCACCTTCGCGGTGCGGCAGCCGGGGAACCGCGCGAGCACGGCGCCGACGCTGTCGGGGTCGACCGCGGGCACGGTCGCGTTCACCGGGATTCGGTCCCGCAGGGCGGGCGGCGGCGCGGTCCAGCCGAAGTCGACGGCGGCGGCCAGCCAGGCGGATGCCTCCTCGTCGTCGTACTCGGCGAACGGCGAGAACTCCGTCCACCCCTCGGGCCCCTCGAAGAGCATGGCCTCGCGCACGTCGATGCCGCGGAACCGGGTGACGAGGGGGAGGGCCACCACCCTCGCCGTCGAGAGCAGGTCGTCGAGGGTCGGCAGGGGTGCGGCGTCATCGGTCACCGTCCCATCGTGGCACCGATGGGGGTCTGTTAGTGTGGCCGCCTTGGAGGTGCGCATGTCCGACGAACTCGACACCCTCGGCGTCGAAGCCAGTGAGGTGCGACGTGACTCGCCGGGGCGCAACGTCCTGATCGCCGTGATCGGCCTGGTGCTCATGGTCGCGGCGCTCATCCCGCTCACCTGGGGCGCGATCTGGGTCGGCTCGATCGCGTACGCCGGCATCGTGGCGTTCTTCAGCGGGGAGCCCGCGACCCTCTGAGGTCGTCTCGTCGCCCGCCACCGAGCCGATCGCGGCCCGGTCGTAGGCTGGAGGCATGGCGCACGAGGTCTCCGAACTGTTCGACGCGAGCGAGTGGACGGATGCCGCCCCCGCCGCGCCCGCGGCATCCGTCGGATTCACCGACATCACATACCACCACTCGCACGACGGCCGCATCGCACGCATCGCGTTCCACCGGCCCGAGGTGCGCAACGCGTTCCGGCCGCACACGGTCGACGAGCTGTACCGCGCGCTCGAGGACGCCCGCACCAACCCGCGCATCGGCGTGGTGCTGCTCACGGGCAACGGGCCGAGCGCGAAGGACGGCGGCTGGGCGTTCTGCTCGGGCGGTGACCAGCGCATCCGCGGGCGCGACGGGTACCAGTACTCCGACGCCGAGGCCGAGGTGGTGCGCGATCCGGCGGCCGCGGCGGCGACCGGGCGCCTGCACATCCTCGAGGTGCAGCGGCTCATCCGTTTCATGCCGAAGGTCGTCATCGCGGTCGTGCCGGGCTGGGCGGCCGGTGGCGGGCATTCGCTGCACGTCGTCTGCGACCTCACCATCGCGAGCCGCGAGCACGGCCGGTTCAAGCAGACGGATGCCGACGTCGGCAGCTTCGACGCGGGCTACGGCAGCGCCTACTTCGCCCGTCAGATCGGGCAGAAGTTCGCCCGCGAGGTGTTCTTCCTCGCCGAGGAGTACTCGGCCGACCGCGCCTACGAGATGGGCGCCGTGAACCGGGTCGTGCCGCACGCCGAGCTCGAGCGCGAGGCGATCGCCATGGCCCGCACCATCCTCACGAAATCGCCCACCGCCATCCGCATGCTGAAGTTCGCGTTCAACGCGGTCGACGACGGCATGGTCGGCCAGCAGGTGTTCGCAGGCGAGGCGACCCGGCTCGCGTACGGCACCGACGAGGCCGTCGAGGGTCGCGACGCGTTCCTCGAGAAGCGCGACCCCGACTGGGGCCCCTACCCGTGGCACTACTAGTCGGGCGGATGCCGCGATGAAGCCGCTCGTGCGACTGCCGGCTGCCGATGTGGCGGGCCTCACGTTCGCGCTGCGGCGGGCGCTCTCGGGTGGCTCCGCGGTGTGGCCCGTGCCCGGTCCCCGCGACACGGTCGCGCTCGAGGATGCCGGGGAGGTCGACGACGGCATCGCCCTCGTCGTCGAGACGAGCGGGTCGACGGATGCCCCGAAGCGCGTGCTGCTCTCCGCGGCGGCCCTGCGCGCGAGCGCCGTCGCGACGGAGGCCGCGCTCGGCGGACCCGGCCAGTGGCTGCTCGCCCTCCCGGGCCACTACATCGCCGGTGCGCAGGTGCTCGTGCGATCGATCGTGGCGGGCACGGAGCCGGTCGTGCTCGAGGGCGACGGGTTCGACCCCGCCGCRTTCGCCGCGGCATCCGCTCGGCTCGACCGGCTGCGACCGCGCTACACGTCGCTCGTGCCGGTGCAGCTGAGCCGGCTGGTGGAGGCGGCCCGCACCGACCGCGCCGTCGCCGACGCGCTCCACCGGTTCGACCGGATCCTCCTCGGCGGCCAGGCGGCGTCGCCCTCGCTGATCGTCGCGGCCGATGCGCTGGGGCTCCGGGTCACCCGCACGTACGGGTCGAGCGAGACGGCGGGCGGCTGCGTCTACGACGGTCGCGCGCTCGACGGCGTGCGTGTGCGCATCGTCGACGGTCACGTGGAGGTGTCGGGACCCATGCTCGCCGACGGCTATCTCGGCGACCCGGCGCGCACCGCCGACGCATTCGCGACCGACGCCGACGGCACGAGGTGGTATCGCACGGGCGACCTCGGCGATGTGGCGCACGACGGCATCCTGCGGATCCGGGGCCGGGCCGACGACGTGATCATCTCGGGCGGCGTGAAGGTCGCGCTCGGCGAGATCGAGCGCGCCGTGCGGTCGGTGCCGGGGTTCGGCGACGCGGTCGTGGTGCGGGTGCCCGACGCCGAGTGGGGGGAGCGGGCGGCGGTGGTGACGATGCGCACGGATGCCGCCGCGGCATCCGATGCCCTCGCGACCCTCGTCGCGGCGACCGACGCTGCCGGGCTGACGCCCGCCGCCCGGCCCGTTCGCCTCGAGCTCGTCGACGGGTTGCCGCTGCTCGCCTCGGGCAAGCCCGACCGCCGCGCGCTCGAGGCG
>NZ_JBFUCL010000379.1:0-3413 GCF_056405255.1 Agromyces sp. P1_H4
CTGCACGCCCGTGTGCAGGTCGTCGAGCGAGAAGTTGTCGAGCATGATCGTGTCGGCGCCCCCGGCGAGCACGGCGTCGAGCTGGTCGAGCCGGTCGACCTCGACCTCCAGGTGGGCGGTGTGCGGCATCCGCTCGCGCGCCTCGCGCAGCGCCGTCGCGAGGTCGCGGCCCCCGGCGGTCAGTACCGCGAGGTGGTTGTCCTTCGCCATGATCGCGTCCGAGAGCGAGCGGCGGTGGTTGCGGCCGCCCCCGTCCCGCACGGCCTGGCGCTCGAGGCTGCGCAGGCCGGGCGTGGTCTTCCGGGTGTCCACGATGCGCGCGCCCGTGCCCGCGATGGCGGCGACGTAGCGTGCAGTGAGGGCCGCGACGCCCGACATGCGCTGCACCAGGTTGAGGCCGACGCGCTCGGCGGTGAGGATGCCGCGGGCGGGCCCCTGCACGCGGGCGAGCACCGCTCCCGTGTCGAACGCGTCGCCGTCGGCGGCGAGCGCTTCGACGACGATGCGGGGGTCCACGAGCCGGAACGCCGCGGCGAACACGTCGATGCCGCTGAGCACGCCCGGCTCACGGGCGACGAGGTCGGCCGCGGCCGTGGCATCCGCGGGGATCAGGGTCTCGCTCGTGAGGTCGCCCCAGGGCGCGTCCTCGTCGAGCGCGGCCGTGACGATGCGGTCGATCTCGCGGCGGTCGGTCATCAGGCGGCCTCCTCGAAGGCGGTGCGTGCGGCGGCGTGCGCCGTCGCGTGGGAATCGCGAGCCGACGTGGCGCCGATGCCGGCGGCATCCGCGGCGGTCGCCGGGTCATCCGTGCGGAAGTGCGCGCCGACGCTCTCGGTACGCGCCAGCGCCGCGGCCACGGTGAGCCGCGCGAGGTCGAGCAGGTTGCGGTCCTCGGCCGAGCGGCGGTCGAGCCCGTCGGGTGCGCGCCAGGCGTCGAGCCGAGCGGATGCCGCGGCCAGGCCTGCCGCGTCGCGCTCGAGTCCGACGTGCTCCCACATGAGGGCCTGGAGTTCCTGCCGGTCCACGACCTCCTGCGCCGAAATGGAGGAAGAATCGGCCGACACGCCGCGGCCGACAGCGGGGCGGCCGGTGTGTCGCGCCGGAGTTCCTGCGAATGGGACCCGAGACGGCGCCGCTGACGCACTGGGGGCGGTCGGGGAGGCGGTCGCGGCATCCGGCCAGGCGTCGTCGAGCGAGCGCGCGGCCCGGTCGGCGAACACCGCCGCCTCGAGCAGCGAGTTCGACGCGAGCCGGTTGGCGCCGTGCACACCGGTGCGTGCGGTCTCGCCGACGGCCCACAGCCCCGGCAGGCTGGTGCGGCCGTCGAGGTCGGTCGCCACGCCGCCCATGGCGTAGTGCGCCGCGGGCGTCACCGGCACGGGCTCGCGTCCCCACGCGAAGCCGGCCGCGCGGCAGGCGGCGTCGAGGCTCGGGAACCGATGCGCGAGGAACTCCGCACCGAGCGCCGTGGCGTCGAGGAGCACGGGCTCGCCATCCTGCTCGGCCACGCGCCGCCACACCGCGCGCGCGACCACGTCCCGGGGTGCGAGCTCGGCACGGGGATCGACGTCGAGCATGAACCGTTCGCCGTCGCGGTCGCGGAGCACCGCGCCCTCGCCGCGCACGGCCTCGGAGATGAGCGGAGTGCCGGGCGCCGCGAGCGCGGTGGGGTGGAACTGCACGAATTCGAGGTCGGCCACCGCAGCGCCGGCGCGCCAGGCGGCGGCCACGCCGTCGCCCGTCGCCACGTCGGGGTTCGTCGTATACCGGTAGAGGCATCCACTGCCGCCGGTCGCGAGCACGACCGCGTCGGCGGCGAGGTCGACGACGGTTCCGGATGCCGCGAGCACGCGGGCCCCGACGGCCCGCCCTTCGCGCACCAGCAGGTCGGCGAGCATCGTGCCCTCGTGGATCCGCACGGCCCGGCGCCGGACCGTGGCGACCAGAGCCGACTCGATCGCCGCCCCGGTCGCGTCACCGCCGGCGTGCAGGATGCGCGCGCGGGAATGCGCCGCCTCGAGCCCGCGTTCGAGGCCCGACTCGCCGCGATCGAACGCCACCCCGAACCGGATCAGGTCGCGCACGCGAGCGGGCCCCTCGTCGCAGAGCACGTGCACGGCCGCGGGATCGGAGAGGCCGGCGCCCGCGGCGATGGTGTCGTCGTAGTGACGCTCGGCCGAGTCGTCGGGGAACAGCGCCGCGGCGATCCCGCCCTGCGCGTGCCTGGTGTTGCCGTCGGCCAGCTCGGCCTTCGTGACGAGCTCGACGGTGTGCCCGGCGTCGGCGGCTTTCACTGCGGTCCAGAGGCCCGCGATTCCGCCGCCGACGACCAGCACGTGCGCCATGGTCAGGCTCCCGTCACCGCTGGGGCCGGCGGCTTCGCGGCGAGCATCCGCTCGAGCGCGAGTCGGGCCGGGTCGGCGACCGCCTCGGGCACCGTGATGCGGTTCACCACGCGACCCGCGACGAGTTCCTCCAGCACCCAGGCGAGGTAGCCGGGGTGGATGCGGTACATCGTCGAGCAGGGGCAGACCACCGGGTCGAGGCAGAAGATCTCGTGCTGCGGGTACTCCGCCGCCAGCCGCTGCACGAGGTTGATCTCGGTGCCGATGGCGAAGGTCGAACCCGCCGGGGCGGCCTGGATGGCCTTCACGATGAAGTCCGTCGAACCCGCGGCATCCGCTGCATCGACGACCGCCATCGGGCACTCGGGGTGCACGATGACCTGCACGCCGGGGTGCGTCTCGCGTGCGGTGGCGATCTGGTCGACCGTGAACCGCTTGTGCACCGAGCAGAAGCCGTGCCACAGGATGACGCGTGCGTCCTCGAGTTCGCCCGCCGTGCTGCCGCCGAGCGCCTTGCGCGGGTTCCACATCGGCATCTGCTCGAGCGGCACGCCCATGGCCTTCGCGGTGTTGCGGCCGAGGTGCTGGTCGGGGAAGAACAGCACGCGCTGCCCGCGCTCGAACGCCCACTCGAGCACCGTGCGCGCGTTCGACGAGGTGCAGACGATGCCGCCGTGGCGGCCCACGAAGCCCTTCAGCGCCGCCGAGGAGTTCATGTAGGTGACGGGGATCACCGGGACGCGACCGTCGGCGTCGGCGGCGTCGAGGTCGCCGTACACGTCGGCGAGCTGCTCCCAGCACTCCTCCACGCTCGACTCGTCGGCCATGTCGGCCATCGAGCAGCCGGCGGCGAGGTTCGGCAGGATCACGGCCTGCTCGGGAGTGGAGAGCAGGTCGGCGGTCTCGGCCATGAAGTGCACGCCGCAGAACACGATCGCCTCGGCGTCGGGACGGGTGAGCGCCGCGTTGGCGAGCTGGAATGAGTCCCCCACGAAGTCGGCGTGCTCGATCACCTCGTCGCGCTGGTAGAAGTGGCCGAGCACGACGACGCGGTCGCCGAGCGTCGCC
>NZ_JBFUCL010000380.1:0-3365 GCF_056405255.1 Agromyces sp. P1_H4
CTGCGGGTGCGTCGGTGTGCGCGCCGGTCGCGTCGCGACCGTCGGTGTCGGCGTCCTCGGCCAGCACCGGGGCGAGCGAGAGCTTGCCGCGGTCGTCGATCTTCGTGATCTCGACGAGGATCTTCTGGCCGACGCCGAGCACGTCCTCGACGTTCTCGACGCGCTTGCCACCGGCGAGCTTGCGCACCTCGGAGATGTGCAGCAGGCCGTCCTTGCCGGGCAGCAGCGAGATGAACGCGCCGAAGGCGGCGATCTTCACGACCGTGCCCAGGAACTGCTCGCCGACCTCGGGGTTGGTCGGGTTGGCGATCGCGTTGACCTGGGCGCGGGCGGCCTCGGCCGAGGGGCCGTCGGTCGCGCCGATGTAGACGGTGCCGTCTTCCTCGATGGAGATGTCGGCGCCGGTCTCGTCCTGGATCGCGTTGATCGTCTTGCCCTTCGGGCCGATCAGCTCACCGATCTTGTCGACGGGGATCTGCACCGAGATCACGCGGGGCGCGGTCGGGGCCATCTCGTCGGGGCCGTCGATCGCCGCGTTGAGCACGGCGAGGATGGTCGTGCGAGCATCCTTCGCCTGCGTCAGCGCGCCGGCGAGCACCGACGCGGGGATGCCGTCGAGCTTCGTGTCGAGCTGGATCGCCGTGACGAACTCCGACGTGCCGGCGACCTTGAAGTCCATGTCCCCGAGCGCGTCCTCGGCACCGAGGATGTCGGTGAGCGCCGCGTAGCGGGTCTCACCGTTCACCGTGTCGGAGATGAGGCCCATCGCGATGCCCGCGACGGGTGCACGCAGCGGCACGCCCGCGTTGAGCAGCGAGAGCGTCGACGCGCAGACGGAGCCCATCGACGTCGAGCCGTTGGAGCCGAGCGCCTCGGACACCTGGCGGATGGCGTAGGGGAACTCCTCGCGCGTGGGCAGCACCGGCACGAGGGCGCGCTCGGCGAGTGCGCCGTGCCCGATCTCGCGACGCTTCGGCGACCCGACCCGACCGGTCTCACCGGTCGAGTAGGGCGGGAAGTTGTAGTTGTGCATGTAGCGCTTCTTGGTGACCGGGCTCAGCGAGTCGATCTGCTGCTCGAGCTTCAGCATGTTCAGCGTGGTGACGCCCAGGATCTGGGTCTCACCGCGCTGGAAGATGGCCGAGCCGTGCACGCGGGGCACGACCTGCACCTCGGCGTCGAGCGGACGGATGTCGGCGAGGCCGCGACCGTCGATGCGCACGCCCTCCTCGAGGACGCGCGAGCGCACCACGAGCTTCGTGACCGACTTGTAGGCGGCGGAGACCTCGGCGTTGGCCGACTCGGGCAGCTCGCCGCTCTCGACCTTGGCCGCGATCTCGGCCTTGACCCGCGACTTCAGCGCGTCGTCGGCGTCCTGGCGCTCGGTCTTGCCGGCGATCTGGTAGATGCCCTTGAGCTCCTCGTAGGCGGAGGCGGCCACGGCGTCGTACGTCGACTGCTGGTAGGGCGGGAACGTCGGGTAGTCGGCGGTGGGCTTGGCGGCGGTCTTCGCGACCGACTGCTGCGCCTCGACGAGCTGCTTGATGAACGGCTTCGACGCCTCGATGCCCTGCGCGATGACCGTCTCGTCGGGCTTGACCCCGCCGGCCTTGATGAGGTTCCACGCGTTGTCGGTGGCCTCGGCCTCGATCATCATGATCGCGACATCCTGCGAGCCGTCGGCCTCGGTGACCACGCGACCGGCGACGACCATGCTGAACACGGCCTCCTCGATCTGCGAGTACTTCGGGAACGCGACCCACTGGCCGTCGATGAGGGCGACGCGCACGCCGCCGACCGGGCCCGAGAAGGGCAGGCCGGAGAGCTGCGTGGAGAGCGACGCGGCGTTGATCGCGAGCACGTCGTAGTACTCGTCGGGCTCGATGGCGAGCACGGTGACGACGACCTGCACCTCGTTGCGGAGGCCCTCGACGAACGAGGGGCGCAGGGGGCGGTCGATGAGGCGGCAGGTGAGGATCGCCTCGGTCGAGGGGCGGCCCTCGCGACGGAAGAACGAGCCGGGGATGCGGCCGGCGGCGTACATGCGCTCTTCGACGTCGATCGTGAGCGGGAAGAAGTCGAAGTGCTCCTTCGGCTGCTTGGAGACCGAGGTCGCCGAGAGCAGCATGGTCTCCTCGTCGATGTAGGCGACGGCAGAGCCCTGGGCCTGCTGGGCGAGACGGCCGGTCTCGAAGCGGATGGTGCGGGTGCCGAACCTGCCATTGTCGATGACGGCTTCGGCGAACGTGATCTCAGGACCTTCCAAGAGGTCTTCTCCTTTGTTTTACGTCGCTCCCCGTGTGGGCGCGACTCATACTCAGGAGCAGGAACAGGCATTACGAAACGCATCAGCCGATGCGCTCACGCTGGCCACCAGTAGAAGTCCACCACCCGCCGCCTGCGCTCCGCGCGACGCCGTTGGTGATCCACCACAGGGGACCAGCTTCCTGCCGGCCTGCTCCAGTGTGCTCGGCAGCCCATCGGGCCGCCGGTTCCAGCCTAGCAGAGCGGGGCTTTTCGGCCGATCGGCGGCGGATGTCGCGCGCTCGCGCCGCGACCCGGCGCGGTCGCGCGCGTCGTCGGCCCGCGGCATCCGTGCCAGACTCGAAGGCATGACGTCCGACGAGCAGAGCACCCCCGGCCCCTCAGAGGAGACGAAGCGCAAGTTCCGCGAGGCCCTCGACCGCAAGAACAAGGCCTCGAAGCAGCGTGAGGGCGAGTCGCACCTCGACGGCGGCGGCGGCGCGCAGCACACCCAGGGGCCGGCCGACCACAAGCGCGAGTTCCGCCGCAAGTCGGGCTGATCCCCGGCGCGTGCCGGAGCGACGGACGGTCAACGGCTCCCGGTCCGCGGCGCCGTCGACACCGGCACGAGCACCGGCCGCTTCGGATCGCGGCCGTCGCCCGCAGCGCGCCCTCGCAGCCGCCTGAGCACCCAGGGCGCCGCATGCCGGGCGAGCCACTCGGCATCGCCCACCGGCCTGGCGACCACCCCGTCGTCGTCGTGGACGGCGCGCTCGAGCGCGCCGAGCTCCGTCGCATCGGGCACCCCGAGCACGTGCGCAGCGGCGTACGCGAGCGCACGGTGCCCGCTGGAGTCGAGGTGCACGCGATCGGCCGCCCAACTGCGGCGGTGCACCACCTCGCCACACGATCGCGCGTCGAGCAGCATCGCGCCGTGCTCGTCGGCGATCACGCGAAGGCGGTCGGCGAAGTCCGCGAACCGCGCCTCGAAGAGCCGCGACGCCGGTCGCATCGGCATGAACGGCGTCACCAGCAGCACGTCGGCGCCGCTCGCCCGCACGGCGCCCACCGCGTCGGAGAGCCCGGCGGCGAGGCCCGCGACATCCGGCCGGACCCCGACC
>NZ_JBFUCL010000381.1:0-3359 GCF_056405255.1 Agromyces sp. P1_H4
GCGCCGACGTCATCAACGACACCACGGGCGTGCACGATCCGGCGATCGCGGAGGTGGTCGCGGCATCCGCTGCCACGCTCGTCATCACGCACAGCCGCGCCGAACCCCGCCAGTGGTTCCCGCGGCCAGAGTACGACGACGTCGTGGGCGAGGTCGCCGCGTTCCTCGAGGTGCGCACCGCACTCGCCGTCGCGCACGGCGTGCCCGAGGAGCGGATCGTGCTCGACCCGGGGCACGACCTGAACAAGAACACGCGCCACAGCCTCGAGCTCACCCGACGGTTCGGCGAGCTCACACGGCTCGGGTTCCCGCTCGTCGCCGCGGTGTCGAACAAGGACTTCATCGGCGAGACGCTGGACCGCGCACGCGACGCTCGACTCGCGGGTTCGCTCGCCGCCGCGGTTTTCTGCGTCGCCCAGGGCGCCCGCATCCTGCGCATGCACAACGTGGCCGAATCGGTCGACGCGGCACGGATGGTCGAGGCCGTCATGGGATGGCGCGAACCGACCCACCTCAGGCACAACATGTACGACGGCCCGAACGAGGAGCCATGACCGCGCCGACGAGGGAAGAGCTCCTCGAGGCCTACGCGATCGCCGATCGTGACGTGCCCGCGGTGCGGATGAACTTCGTCACCAGCCTCGACGGGGCGGTGACCCTCGAGGGGCGAAGCGGGGGCCTCGGCGACGAGCACGACCGCCTCGCCATGCAGGTGCTGCGCACGCTCGCCGACGTGGTGCTGGTCGGCGCGGGTACGGTGCGGGTCGAGGGGTACGGCGGCCTGCAGGTCGGCGAAGCGGATGCCGCGTGGCGGCGGTCGCGCGGGCTCCCGCCGCAGCCGCGGCTGGCCGTGGTCTCGTCGCGTCTCGACCTCGGTCCCGAGCATCCGGTGTTCGCGCGCGCGGTGGAGCGGCCGATCGTCGTGACGCGCGAGGCGGCGCCCGCCGACCGACGCGACGCGCTCGCCRAGGTCGCCGATGTGCTGGTGTGCGGCGAGGACACGGTCGACCTCGCGGCGATGCTCGACGCCTTCGCCCGCCTCGGCCTGGGGCAGGTGCTCTGCGAGGGCGGCCCGCACCTGTTCGGCTCGCTGGTCGAGTCGGATCTCGTCGACGAGCTGTGCCTCAGCCTGAGTCCGCTCCTCGTGGCGGGCGGCGCCGGCCGCATCGTGCGCGGGGCGCCCGAGGTCGAGCAGCGGATGCGGCTCGTGCATGCGATCCCCGCCGGCGACCTGCTGCTGCTGCGGTACGCGCGGGCGCGCTGACGCGGTCGGACGCGCTGACGCGGCGGGCGGGCTGACGCGGTCGAACGCGCCGCGTCGAGCGAGCCCGGCGGCCGCGGGTCAGCGCACCGGCCGGTACGCGAGGTGCGTGACGAGCGAGGTCCCCCGTGACGAGACCTGCTCGAACGCCGCCGGCGGCACCCCGTCGAAGAGGCGATGGCCCGCCCCGATGATCGTGGGCGTCACGTGCACGCGAACCTCGTCGACGAGCCCCGCGGCGAGGAACTGGTTGACCGTCGTGGCGCCACCGACGATCACGACGTCGCGGTCGCCGGCGGCCGCCCTGGCCCGCTCGAGCGCCGAGTGCAGTCCCGCCGTCACGAAGTGGAACGTGGTGCCGCCCGCCATGGCGAGGTCGGGTCGTTCCCGGTGCGCGAGGACGAACACCGGCGCGTGGTAGAGCGGCTCGTCGCCCCACCACCCGCTCCAGTCGAGGTCCCACTCGCCCCGGTCCGGGCCGAACATGTTGCGCCCCATGATGAAGGCGCCCGCGTCGAGCATGGCGTCGAACTCGTCCCGGTTCTCCGCGCCGTCCTCGATCATCCAGTCGTAGAGGCGGTTGTGCTCGATCCTCCCGAAGGGCAGGTCGCGGGTCTGGCCGGGTCCGGCCATGTAGCCGTCCATCGAGACGGCGACGTCGCAGACGACGTTGGACATGGGTGTCTCCTCCCTGCAAGACCGATTGCGAAGTGCAATCGGTATGCCGAGAGGGTAGCCATTCCGCTTGCAGTCTGCAATCGGTTTTTCGCGCATGCGGGTGCCGATGCCGCGGGCGCGAGCGCCGGCGCCGGCCTCCGGTTACGCCGCGAGCCCGTGCGCGTCGAGGATCGTGTAGCTGTAGCCTTGCTCGGCGAGGAACCGCTGCCGGTTCTGCGCGAAGTCCTGGTCGACGGTGTCGCGCGCGACGAGGGTGTAGAAGTTCGCCGAGAGTCCCGACTCCTTCGGCCGCAGCAGGCGGCCGAGGCGCTGGGCCTCCTCCTGGCGCGAGCCGAACGAGCCCGACACCTGGATCGCGACGGTCGCCTCGGGGAGGTCGACCGAGAAGTTCGCCACCTTCGACACGACGAGCACCGGGGTGCGCCCGTCACGGAACTCCTGGAAGAGCCGCTCGCGCTCGTCCACCGGCGTGGCGCCCGTGAGCTGGGGTGCGCCGAGGGTCTCGGCGAGCTCGTCGATCTGGTCGAGGTACTGGCCGATCACGAGGATCCGCTCGCCGGCGTGCTTCGCCACGAGCTCCTTCACCACGCCGAGCTTCGCGGGTGCGGTCGCCGCGAGCCGGTACCGCTCGTCGTCGGCGGATGCCGCGTACGCGAGCCGCTCCGACTGCGGCAGGTCGATGCGCACCTCGTAGCAGGCCGCGGGGGAGATGAAGCCCTGCGCCTCGATCTCCTTCCACGGCGCGTCGAACCGCTTGGGACCGATGAGGGAGAAGACGTCGCCCTCGCGTCCGTCCTCTCGCACGAGCGTCGCGGTGAGGCCGAGGCGACGGCGCGCCTGCAGTTCGGCAGTGAGCTTGAAGACCGGCGCCGGCAGCAGGTGCACCTCGTCGTAGACGACGAGGCCCCAGTCGAGCGCGTCGAGCAGCGCCAGGTGGGCGTACTCGCCCTTCCGCTTCGCGGTGAGGATCTGGTACGTGGCGATGGTGACGGGCTTGACCTCCTTCACCTGCCCCGAGTACTCGCCGATCTCCTCGGCGGTGAGGCTCGTGCGCTTCAGCAGTTCGTCGCGCCACTGCCTGGCCGACACCGTGTTGGTCACGAGGATGAGCGTGGTGGTCTTCGCCGTGGCCATCGCACCCGCGCCGACGAGGGTCTTGCCCGCGCCGCACGGCAGCACGACCACGCCCGAGCCGCCGTCGAAGAAGTTGTCGACGGCCTTCTGCTGGTAGTCGCGCAGGTGCCAGCTCGTCTGGTCGAGCTCGATCGGATGTGGCGTGCCGGGCGTGTAGCCGGCGAGGTCCTCGGCCGGCCAGCCCAACTTCACGAGCTCCTGCTTGAGGGCGCCGCGCGCCCACGCCGCGACGAGGAAGCTCTCGACGTCGATCCGCTCGGTGAGCAGCGGCGCGATGCGCTTGGCG
>NZ_JBFUCL010000382.1:0-3351 GCF_056405255.1 Agromyces sp. P1_H4
GGCGCCCGCCGCGGAGGTGGAAGCGTCGCGAGGCGCGTTCGGCCAGCGCACCGGCGGCGCAGACGCCGGACCGCAGAACCGCTCGGAGCGTCGCGCCCAGGAGCGAAAGGGACGCTGAGGCACGAGAACGAGCGGGATCCGTTGGGCCGTTCGGCCGATCGGGTCCCGCTCGTTCGTGCGGCTGATTCCGCGTCGCTCGTCAGAGCACGCTGATGGCGCTCGCGCGCCAGCGCTGGTCCATGCCCTCGAGTCGGATGGCGACCGCTCGCGCCCTGGCCTTCTGGTGCACCATGACCACGGCCTCGAGCACGCCGTCTGCGGGCTCGCAGAGGTGCACCGTTCCCACCGTGAACGCCGGCCGCTGGGGAGCCTGCCCCTTGACGCGTCGTGCGCGCGCGGCGAGCACGACGCGCTTCGAGAGGTTGCGGTAGACGTCGTCGGTCACCCAGCGGGCGAGCTGGTCGAGGTCGCGCGCGCCGGCGAGCACCTCGATGACGCAATGGGTCAGGCTGCGCAGCAGCGGCTCGGGATCGGGGAGTTCACTGCGACGTGCCGGCTGACGACCGAAGAACTCGTCGTCATCGAGGAACTGCGGGGCAGAACCTCGCATCGGTGCGTGGCCGGCGGCAGGGCGTGCGGTCATCTCGGCTCCATTGAGGGGATGGCGGCGACCTTCGGCCACCGGTTGGATCACCCCCGATCGGGGGACGTCGGGGAATCCTAGAGTGAACCGTATGCATCCGCGCCGACACGTGTCAAGCATTTCGGGCGCCTGTGGAGAACGATCCGATCACGGTGTGCCGGAGGGTAGCGTGCCTGCATGCGATGGGACCTGCTGTTCGACGACCTCGAGTCGCAGCTCGACCATGAGCAGCGCGAGGAGGAACGCGCCCTCGCACTCGAGGAGGAACGGCTGCGCCTCGGGAGGCTGACGCTTCGCGATCGACTCGCCGCGATGGCGAAGGAGGCCGGAGACGACCCCTCCGCGTGCATCAGGGTCGAACTCCGCGGCGGTGAGGTGCACGATCTCCGCCCGCTCGCGTTCGGGCGGGACTGGATGAGTGCAGGCCTGCACGGCCCTGCACTCGCGGGGCGCCAGTGCATCGTGCCCTTCGGCGCGATCGCGGCCGTCCTGCCCGGCCGGACACAGGTCGAGGCCAGTCTTCGCCCCGTCCCCGAGTCGGCCGCGCGCCTGGCCGAGCGGATCGGGCTCCCGTTCGTCCTTCGCGACCTGTGCCGCAGGCGGCTGCCGGTGCAGCTTGCGACCGACGACGGCCGCGTGCACGGCACCGTCGACCGCGTGGCGCGGGATCACCTCGATCTCGCGGTGCACGAGCCGGGAACCGTGCGACGGGAGCGGGAGGTACGGGGCATCCGGATCGTCCCGTTCGACCGGATCGTCCTCGTCTCGTTCGGCTGACCAGCCGGGCGGGGGAGTCGACGTGCCAGGTCTGTCGACCTGGCAGGTCTGTCGACCTGGCAGGTCTGTCGACCGGCGGTTCAGTCGACCGGGCGGAGGCGGGCGGTCCGCGCGCCCGAGAGCTCGGTCACGTTCGCGAACTCGCCCTGGTTCCAGAGGGAGTGCCGGCGCGTCGCCTCGTACTGGTCGTCGATCCACAGCTCGAGTTGCGTGCGCTCGACCCGCCATGGCCCCGACGTGCCGACCCGGATGGCCGGCAACTCGCCCGAGCGGATGAGCTCGTCGACCGTCGCGACATCGACCGCCAGCAGCTCAGCCGCGTCGGCGACCGTCAGGAAGCGGCCGATCTCGTCGCCTGAACCGGGTGTGGTCATGAGACCAGTATCGACCTGTCGTCGGATGCGATGGGCAGGTGTGGATAACTTCGCAGGGTCCTCCCGGGTTCGGGCGACGATGGATGCCGGCGTTCGCGCCGACCGCTCTGCACCCACACCCCTGGAAGGACGCCGATGGCTCGTCGACCCGCCCGCTCGGAGCGCGGCGCCCTCCGCCTCGACCCGCGCCTCGTCATCGGGATCGTGCTCGTCGCGGCCTCCACGACGGGCGTGTGGGCACTCGTGAACGGCCTCGACGACGCCATCGAGGTCTACTCCGTTCGCGACACGGTCACCGCGGGCACGCGTCTCGACGCCGATGACCTCGTCGTCGAATCGGTGCGGCTCGGTTCGACAGCCGACCGGTACCTCGCGCCCGACGCGCTCGGCGACGGCGGGCTCGTGGCCACTCGCACGATCGAAGCCGGCGAGCTGGTGCCGCGTTCCGCCGTCGACGAGGTCGACCGCACCGGCCTCGCGACGGTCGTGGTCCCGAGTCGCGGCACGCTCCCGAGCGAGCTCCGCGTCGGTTCCACCGTCGACGTCTGGTCGGCACGCGAGATCGAACGCGGCGCGTACGAACCCCCGGCCGTGCTCGTCGCGGGCGCCGAGGTCGCCGGCATCCAGGAGGCTGGCGGCATGGTGGATTCAGGCGCCGCCTCGGTCGAGCTCGTGATCCCGCGGGAGAAGGTCGCGGCGCTGCTCGAGGCGCTCGCCGCCGAGGATGCGATCGACCTCGTACCGGCGCGGGTGAGCGAGCCCCGATGACCAGGCTGGCGCTCGCGCTCGACCCTGCGACCGAAGACCGCCTCCTCGCCGACGTGGTGGAGCACGGCCACACCGTCGTGGCACGGCTGGTCGGGTGGCGAGACGTGGTCGACAGCCTCGACGTGCTGGCGCCGGACGTGGTGCTCGTCGGCGCCGGCCGGGTCACGCTCAGCGCCGAGCTGCTCGACGCGTGCGACGAACGGGGCATCCGCGTCATCGCACTCGCCGGCGGCGACGGCGAGCGATCGAATGCCACGCAGCTCGGCCTGCACGAGGTGGTCGATCGGTCGGCGACGTGGAGCGAGATCGAGATTCTCGTCCGAGGCGGCGTTCCCGTGCCGTCGCGCGTCGGCGAGGCGGCGAGCGGCGCCGCCCGGCGATCGGCAGAGGTCATCGCCGTCTGGGGTCCGGCAGGCGCGCCGGGTCGAACCACGCTCGCCGTGAACGTGGCCGCCGAGATCGCCGCCGCCGGCCACACGGTCGCACTCGTCGACGCCGATCCCTACGGCGGCGCCGTCGCACCATCGCTGGGCCTGCTCGACGAGGCGCCCGGGTTCGCCTCGGCGTGCCGCCTGGCGGGCGGGGACGCGCTCGACCGCGCAGAGCTCGAGCGCATCGTGCAGCGATACTCGGCGCCGCGTGCGTCGTTCGACGTGTTCACCGGCCTCGTGGGGCCGAGTCGCTGGCCCGAGCTCGCACACGATCGCGTGACGGCGGCGATCCAGGCCATTGCCGCGCAGGTCGAATACGTCGTCATCGACACCGGATTCAGCCTCGAGCGCGACGAGG
>NZ_JBFUCL010000383.1:0-3328 GCF_056405255.1 Agromyces sp. P1_H4
CGACGACGGACGCGACGGGCAGACCGGCACCTTCGTGAACATCGGCCTCCCGGCCGCCGCCCACGGCACGCACGTGGCGGGCATCGTCGCCGCCACGTCGATGTTCGGCGGCGAGATGCACGGCGCCGCACCCGGAGCGCAGATCGTCTCCTCACGCGCCTGCACCTTCCAGGGCGGTTGCACGCAGGCCGCGCTCACGGAGGGCATGATCGACCTGGTGCTCAACCGCGGCGTCGACGTCGTGAACCTGTCGATCGGCGGGCTTCCGGCCCTGAACGACGGATCCGACGTGATCGCCGACCTCTACGACCAGCTCATCGACGCCTACGGCGTGCAGATCATCGTCGCCGCCGGCAACGACGGCCTCGGCACGAACACCGTCAGCTCGCCCTCGGTGGCCGGGGAGGCCATCTCGGTCGCGGCATCCGTCAGCTCGGACACCTGGTGGGCCGACTACGGCGCCGAGGTGACGGCCGAGCAGGGGATCTTCGGGTTCTCCTCCCGCGGTCCCGCCGAGAACGGCGGACTCGCGCCGCAGATCTCGGCCCCCGGCGCGGCGGTCTCGACCATCCCGATGTGGCTGGCCGGCGAGCCGGTCCCCGAGACGGGATACGCGCTGCCCGCCGGGTACGGCATGTTCAACGGCACCTCGATGGCGGCGCCGCAGGTCGCCGGCTCGGCCGCACTGCTGCTCTCCGCGGCGAAGGCCGGCTCGGTGCAGGTCTCGCCGGGCGCGCTGAAGACCGCACTCACGGGGACGGCACGAGTGATCCCCGGCGTCTCCACGACGGCGCAGGGCGCTGGCATCATCGACACCGTGGCGGCATGGAAGCAGCTCGCGAAGAAGGGGTCGGTCAACGCCCTCGAGGTGTCCGCCCCCGTGTGCAGCTCCCTTTCGAGCCTCCTCGAGACGCCCGACACGGGCACGGGCGTCTACAACCGGTGCCTCCCCGGCGAGGGCGGCCAGGTGACCGGTGAGGGGCAGGCCTACAAGGTCGAGGTCACCCGCACCAGCGGCACCGCCGGCAACGTCGTCCACCGCATCGGCTGGATCGGCAACGACGGCACGTTCAGTGCGCGCGCGAGCCTTCCCCTGAAGAAGGACAAGCCCGCCGCGGTCACGGTCACCGCGAACGCGGCCACGTCCGGGCTCCACAGCGCGATCATGACGATCGACGACCCGGCGACGCCCGGCATCGACCAGTTCGTCTCGGTCGCCGTGCTCTCGACGACGGCGCTGGCGCAACCCGACTTCACGGTGACCGGTTCCGGGACGCTTCCGCGCGGCGGAAGCACGTCGCTGCTCGTCCCCGTTCCCGAGGGGGTGGAAGCGCTGCAGATGACGCTCGACGGCATCGCGGATGGCAGCCAGGTCCGCATCCTGCCCATCGATCCCGACGGCGTGCCGGCAGACTCGAACGCCAGCAACCACTGCTACAGCGCCTACGCCGACCCAGCGGGGTGCGACGCCGGAGCACGGGCCGTGTATCGACCCGAGCCGGGCATCTGGGAGTTCGTCATCGAGGCGCGCCGCACGTCGGGCACCGACGCCAACACCTATGCCGCGGCGGTCTCGCTGCAGGGCATGAGCGTCGAGCCCGGGTCGACCACGCTCGACTCGGTGACGATGAACGAGCCCACCGACGTCAGCCTCGCGGGCATGAACACCTTCGCTCCCGTCGAGGCGCACGTGGCGACCGGCGAGGTCGGCACCGTGGTCAACCTGTTCTCGACCGTCGCGCAGGGCGAGGTCACCGCCAACCAGCTGTACGTCCCGCGCGAGACGACCCGGCTCGATGTCGCACTCACCCCGCGTGACGCGTCCGTCCTGGACTTCTTCGTCTACTTCGGCGGCGGGCCGGTCGGCCAGAGCACCGCGAACGGGGACACGCCGGGACGCATCGTCATCGACGACCCGCGACCCGGGACGTACTACATCGTCGTCGCCGGGGTCGATGTCGCCGGCGAGGGCGTCACGTTCGACTACCACCAGGAGATGTACTCGAAGGGGCAGGGCACCGTCACGCCGAAGTCCGACGCGACGTACGGGCTGTCCTCCGGCGAGTCCATGCCGGTCGACGGTGCCCTGACCGTCGCCGCCCGCCAGCTCACGGGTGAGCCGATGGTCGGCCGGGTGCGGGTGGCCAACGAGTACGGCACGATCATCGGGGCGGCGAGTGTCTCCGTCACCACGGTGGACGTGCCCCAACTCGACGTCGTCAGCTGGGCGCCGCCGTTCGTCGGCGCCGAGATGACCGACGACGGCGTCGTCGCGGGCGATCGGCAGTTCGAGGCGCGGATGACCCCGACGACCTGGACCGCGGACGGCGGCTTCGAGAACCTCGCGACCGAAGGCGAGCAGTGGGGTTCGGCCCTCGGGATCAACGAGGACCACACGGCCGTGGGCATCGTGACCAAGGACGACGGCAACTTCGACCCGGCGATGTGGGCTGCAGACGGATCCCGCACGGTCATCGGCGTGCCGGACTGGCGCGACTACCCGAACGGGTACGCGACCGCCGTGAACGACGGCGGCGTCGTCACCGGGTTCGCCGAACTCACCGAGCAGGATGCCGACGGCGTCTGGCACGCGTACAGCGATGCCTTCGCACGCACGCCCGACGGCATCTTCCACGAGCTGGACCACCTGTCGGCCTCCACGTCGGGCACCCAGCCCCGGGCCATCAACGGCGCGGGCACGGTGGTCGGGCAGTCGCTCGACGACGAATACGCACCCCGCGCCGTGAGGTGGGATGCCGCGACCGGGGCCGTCAGCGACCTCGGCACGCKTCCCGGCCAGTCCTCGGCGGTGGCACTCGACGTCAACGCGAACGGCGCCGTCGTCGGGGTGAGCGGCGACGACGCGTTCGTGTGGACGGAGGCGGGCGGGATGACGCGCCTGGGCGACTACGGCTACGACGCGACCGCGGAGAAGGTGAGCGACGACGGCTGGGTGCTCGGTTCGGTCGAACTCGCGCCCTACTACCCCGTCTCGGCGCTGTGGGATCCGCAGGGCCGGCTCTGGGACCTGTCGGGCATGGTTCCCGTCGCCGACGGCGAGTGGTTCATGGCGACGTACGGGTTCGACATCAACAACCAGCACCAGTTGATGCTGTACGGCGAGGGCGGGCCTGACGGCGCGCCGTCGAGCTCGGTGATGCTCAGCATCCCGGCCGGCCTGCGCGACTAGCGCTCCGCCGGGAGCACAGGCGACGGCGTCCCGTCGAGCCGATTCATCGGTTCGGCGGGACGCCGTTCGTGGTGCGACCGCCCGAACTCGGAGCTACGCCGTGCGCGCGAGCGCTTCCTCGCCCACGCGGACCCAACT
>NZ_JBFUCL010000384.1:0-3314 GCF_056405255.1 Agromyces sp. P1_H4
CCGCGCGAGCGAGGACGACCTCGCCAGCCTCGTCGAGGTCGACGCCCGCGCCGACCTGACCACCCCGGGCGGCGCGCGGCGCGCGGTCGGACGATTCCAGCTCGAGATCGCGGCGGTCAGCCAGTCCCCGCGGCTCGTGCACGAGGAGCTGCGCCTGCAGGCCGAGGCCGGGCCCTTGCTCTGGCTGTGCCTGAGGGAGCAGGATTCTCGTGACCGCAGTCGCACCGCTCGCCTCGAGGTCATCCAGGCGATCCGCACCGTGCAACCCGAACGTGCACGACGCGCGACCACCGAGCACATCGCCTCGGCCGTCGAGTGGCTCATCGACGAGAAGGTGCGCCTCGAGCAGGCGAGCCCGTCCCACGCCGAGACGCCGGCGGCCGAGGCATCCGCGGTCGCAGCACCCGCGGTCGCATCATCGGAAGGAGCGAGGCCATGAGCGTCACCGTCGACGTCGCCGCCGAGCACATCGCACGGCGCATCGCCTCCACGATCGACCCCGTCTTCGCCATGATCGACGGGTGGCGCGACGTGCTCGAGCGAGAGCTGTCGGGCCCGCTCGCCGGCGCCCTCACCGGCTCAACCGAGCCCACCGCCGAGACCCTCGACCCGATCGTGGCCGCCCTCGTGAGCACCGAGCTCGAGCGCGACGGCACCCTGATCACGGGCGCCGGGTTCGTCGCCGCGCCGGGCTTCCTCGCGGACGCGCCCTGRCATCTGGCGTGGTGGCTGAGCGGCTCGAACACCTTCGGCGCCGGCCCCGACCCGAAGCTCCGCCGGCTCGAGGCCGTGAGCGACCCCGACTCCGAGCAGTTCCGCGACTACACGACCCTCGAGTGGTGGCGCGTCCCCGCTCGCACGGGCAGCCGGCACCTCACCGGTCCCTACGTCGACTACCTGTGCACCGACGACTACACCGTGACCATCACGACGCCAGTGCGCGTCGACGGCGAGATGGTCGGACTCATCGGCACCGACCTGTACGTCGCCCGCCTCGAGCAGGTGCTGCTCCCGGTCATCCGCGAGTCGGGGCATCCGTGCACCCTCGTGAACGCGTCGGGCCGCATCGTCGCCTCGACCGACGCCAGGCGCGCGACCGGCGCCCTGCTGCGACTGGAGGGACTCCCCGAGGCGCTCACCCCGCTGCGTGACGCGGTCGCCGTGACGGATGCCGCGAGCCTGCCGGGCGGCGAAGCCGTGCTGCCGTGCGGCGACACGTCGCTGGCCCTCGTGCTCGAGGCCTGAGATCCCGGGCCCGGTCCGGCCGGGCAGGTTGCGCCGCGCTGGTCAGGCGAGGTCGTCGCCCTCGGTCAGCGCGCGGATCGCCCCGGGCTCGGCCCCCGCGGCCAGCAGCCGATCGGTGAGCGCACGCCGGGCACGGAGGTAGGGCTCCCGGGATCCTGAGAGCACCGACCGCGCGTTCGCACCGTCGAGCAGTGCGGTCGCCTCGAACGCCAGCTGCGCGGCATCCGCGTGGCCGTCGAGCTCGCCGGCATCGATCGCATAGCCGATCGCGACCTCGAGGTAGCTGCCCCAGCTGTCGAAGGCCTGCGCGACCGCATCGTGCACGGGCCCCGTCTTCGCGTCGAGGTCGGCGGCGGCGGCCGCGAAGAAGCATCCGCCCGGAAAGACGCGGTCGCGCGAGTAGGCGATCCACAGGTCGAGGAGCAGGGCGATGCGACGGATGCCGCGTGGCTCGACCCGCGCCGGTTCGAGCACGGCCTCGCGGAACCGCTGGGTGGCGGCCTCCACCGTCGCGAGCTGGAGGCGCTCCTTCGTGCCGAACAGCGTGGCGACGCCGCTCTTGCTCACGTCGGCGGCCGCGGCGAGGCGCCCGATCGAGAGGCCGTCGAGTCCRTCGATGGACGCGAGGTCGGCGGCGCGCTCGAGCACGATGCGTCGCGAAGCGTCGCCGCGCACCCGCCGGCCGTCGATATCGTTCATGGGCTTCAGTTTACGCACGATCGTTCGTATAGTGTAAGTACGATCGTTCGTACTCATTCATCGGATGCCACACCGGGCACCATTCTGGAGGCCGACATGCACCCCGCCACCACCGCACTCGTCGCCGCCGTGCGTGCGGCCGATCGCGTCTCTCCCGCCCTCGCCGGGCGACTCGCGCTGCCCCTGTTCGGACGGGTCGGGCCGCCGCTGCCCGTGCGGCCGGCCGACCGGGCGGTGCACGAGCACGCCGATCGCGGCACGATCTCCGTGCGCGGCCGCTCGATCACGACGTATTCGTGGGGGCACGGGCCCGAGACCGTGCTGGTCGTGCACGGCTGGCGTGGCCGCGCCTCGCAGTTCGGCCCGATCGTGCGCGAGCTTCGCGCCGCCGGCTACCGGGTGGTCGGCTTCGACGCGCCCGCCAACGGCGACTCCGACGGACGCCGCACCGACATCCGCGACTACCTGGGTGCCATCGACGAGCTCCAGCACCGTCACGGCATGTTCCGCACGGTGATCGGGCACTCGTTCGGCGCGCTCGCGGCGCTCACCGCCGTGCACGAGGGCACTGCTGCCGGGGGCGTGGTGGCGATCGCCGGCATGGCCGACGCGCGCTTCCTCGTCGACTCGTTCGCCGCGCGGGTCGGCGTCGGCCCCGCGACCGCAGGCGTGCTGGCCGGGCGGTTCGCCCGTCGGGTGCTGCCCGACGTGCCCGACGTCTACGCCAGGTTCGACGCGGTGCGGCATCCGCTGCCCGCCGGAGTGCCGCTGCTGCTCGTGCACGATCGCACCGACCGCGAGGTGCCCGTCGCCGAGTCGGAGCGCCTGCACGCCGCCCACGGCGAGCGATCACGCCTCGTGGTCACCGAGGGCGCGGGACACTCCCGGGTGCTCGGCGCCGACGCGACGCTCGACGCCGTCACCGGGTTCACGGTGGGCGGCCTGTCCGCGTTCGACCGGCTGCGCGCCGAGGGCGTGCCGGCCGCCTCCGCCTGACGCGCCGGGCGCCGCGGGAGGAGATCGGCCACACCGGAGGTCGTCACGCCGCACGGGTACCTCCCGCTGCGCGGATCGCCTCCCGTGGCGGAGGCGCCGCGGCGCCGACCCCATCCACCCGGCACGGCAGCTCGGCGCCGCCGCCCGTGCACCCGTGCACGCGCCGTGGGTTCAGGCAATCGGCCGGGATTCAGGCGGTTTCCGCGCGAATCGGCCTGAGCGGCGGCCGATCGCCTGAGCAGCGCGCGGGCACCCCGCTCGAACCGCCTCCCGCGGGAGGAGATCCGCGCCGCGGGAGGTCGCCACGCCGCACGGGCGCCTCCGCTCGAGCGGATCTCCTCCGTCCGGCTGGCGCGCGCGGCGCCGGTCAGGTG
>NZ_JBFUCL010000385.1:0-3309 GCF_056405255.1 Agromyces sp. P1_H4
GGACTGCGGGTTCGGCATCCACTCGACGTCACGAAGCCCGCCAGCCGCGCGATTGCAGGCGGCGGCGGACGCGCTCGACCGTCTGGTCGGACTGGCGTGACACCCCGCCTTCGCGCACACCTTCTGCGGTGACCTGCACGACGACCCAGCCCGCGTCGGCGAGCCGCTCGAGGCGCTCGACGTCGGCCCGGTATGCCGCGGGCGGGCGGTGGAGGTCGCTCTGGTACTCGAGTGCGACCCGGTACTCGACGAAAGCCAGGTCCACCATGGCGACGAAGCCCCCACGGGAATCGAGCACGATGTGGTTGGGCAGAGGTTCGGGCAACCCTCCTCGTACGACGTCGAGGCGCAGCAATGACTCCCGTCTGGACAGCGGACCCCGGCGGACGAGATCGACCGCCCGCCGCAGCGACGTCACGCCGCGGCATCCGTCATGGCGGTCGATCGCCGCCCTCAGGCCGTCCACCGTGGTCGCCGCCGGTCGCCGACCGAACCTGCCATCGCCCGTCAACAGGAAGTCACCGGCCGCGACGAGGTCGTCGACCGAGAGCGTCGCCGCCAGTTGGCACCATGCCGTCGCCGCATCCGCCGCTCGAAGGCCGGCCACCGTCGCCAGCCGGCATCGCCCGGGTTGGAGCACGTGGCCCCGCACGCCGCGTCCAGTGGGTCGAGCCGAGCTCGAGAACACCGAGACGTGGATGACCGATTCGCGCTCGAGCCGCGCCGGAAGTGGCATCCCATGCAGCATGGCCGCCGTAGCGTGGCTGAGGAACTGGGTCGCCGGCATCCGAAGCCCGTACGCAGCCACCCGCGCATGAGGGTTGGATGCCGCATCTGCACGCAGACGGACCCCATGGAACGGCCGAAGCAGGTCGGGTGCTTCCAATCGTCGCTCACCGACTCCCAGGCGCAGCGCCTCGCCGACGCTGAATGCGGGGGCTGAAGCAAGTCGGGCGGGAAGCGGTCTCGGCTGGCGCACGTGACGAGCATGGCTCGGCCGGTCCGATGACGGACGAGTTGTCCACATGCCGTCCGTGCGGCACGTCGAGTGGATGCCGAACTCGCACCTCGKGCCTCAGAACTGCGGGTTCGGGGTCCTCTCGATCGCGGCCTGCCCGGGGATGGGGTGGCCAGGCGGTAGGGGGCGGGGCGGGCGCGAAGCGGGGCGAGGCGGGCGAGCGGAGGGTGGAGGTGAGGAGGGAGGGCTGTGGCGGGTCAGGCGTGCATGACCCGGGCGCCGTGGACGGCGCCGTGCACGTGCACCGCATTCAGGCGCGACGCGGAGAGGGCGATCTGCAGCTCGAGCGCCGAGTCGGCGTCCTCGGCGAGGAACGCGACGGTCGGCCCGGAGCCCGACACGATGCCGGCGAGCGCGCCGTGCGTCTCGCCGAGCTCGAGGATCCCGCCCAGCCCGGGCGCGAGGCCGAGCGCGGCGGGTTGCAGGTCGTTGTGCAGCGCGTCGGCGAGGAGTCGCGCGTCGCCGGCGCGCAGCGCCTGCAGCACGGCGGCATCCACGCGCGGCGTCGACGACACCGGCCCGAGCGCGGGGTCCGCCTCGCGGCGCCGGTCGAGCTCGCGGTACACGCCGGGGGTCGAGAGCCCGAACTCGGCCACCGCCAGCACCCAGTGGAACGATCCGGTGGCGAGCGCCGGGCTGAGCCGGTCCCCGCGTCCGGTGCCGATCGCCGTGCCGCCCGTGAGCGCGAACGGCACGTCCGCGCCGAGCTTCGCCGCGAGGGCGTGCAACTCCTCCTTGCTGAGCGCGGTGCCCCACATGGCGTCGCAGGCCACGAGGGTTGCTGCGGCATCCGCGGACCCGCCGCCCATGCCGCCCGCGATGGGCACGTGCTTGTCGATCTCGAGGTGCACGCCGCCGGGCACGCCGGCGGTGCGGGCGAGCAGCTTCGCGGCCTTGATCGCGAGGTTCGAGGCGTCGGCCGGCAGCCCCGAGGTATCGATCGAGCCGCCGAACTCGACGCTGAACTCGTCGTCGGGCCACGCCCGCACGTCCTCGTAGAGCGACACCGCCTGGTACGCGGTGGCGACGTCGTGGTAGCCGTCGGGCTGCACCTCGCCGACGCGCATGAAGAGGTTGATCTTGCCGGGCGCCCGCACGTGCACTGCCTCGTCGGTCGCCGCGATCGTCATGTTTCCACGCTAGCCCACGGCTCGGCGGCGGCCCGGGTCATCCGACCGCCTGCAGCCACTCGCGCATGCGCGCCTTCACCTCGGCCAGTCGCGACCCGTCGGGCATGCGGCCCCAGGTGAGGCCGATCGACGAGCGACCGTCGTCGACCGGGCTCGCCGAGGCGAGTACGAACTCGCCCCCGTGGAGCGGGAACCGGGCCGTCGGATGCTTCGCGGTGAGGTTGAGCGCGAGCGGGTCGACGTCGAGCTGCAGCGTGACGATGGCCGCGAGCGCGCGCAACGCCGCCTCGGTGCCGAGGTCGACGGTGCGGGTCACGCTCGCCTCGAAGGTGCCGTCCTGCCGCTGGCCGGGGCGCCGGATGCCGCGGGCCTGTTCGTACGCGACCGTGAGGCTCTGCGCCCACCACGGGTCGACGTGCTGCTCGCCGACGAGCCACTCCGCGATCTCCCGGTGGCCCCACGCCACGGCGCCGGCCTCGTCGAGGAGGCCGAACCACTCGTCGCGATCCCTGCCCGTCGCTCGACGCACCGCGTCGTCGCCGACCCCCTCGACGTTGCTCCCCACGGGCGTGCCCATGCCTCAACGGTAGTGCGCACCGACGGGGCCGCGGAAGGCGCCGCGCGCGGCAGAGGCGTGACCGCGAGCGGCGGGACGCGCGCGGCGGGCGGCGGGATCGGCCGCCTAGGCTTCGACCGGCGCGGCCGCGGCCCGTGCGATCGCCAGGAAGTCCTCGACCCGCAGCTGCTCGCCGCGCGACTGCGGATCGACGCCGGCGCGTTCGAGCGTCTCGCTGGCCGACGACGAGGAGCCGCCGAGCACGCTCGACAGGGACTGGCGAAGCATCTTGCGGCGCTGCTGGAACGCGGCGTCGACGAGCGCGAACGTCGCCTTGCGTTCCTCCTCGGTGCCGGGCTGCTCGCCGCGTGCGAAGCCGACGAGCACGGAGTCGACGTTGGGCACGGGCCAGAACACCATGCGCGACACCTGGCCGGCGAGCCGCCAGCGCCCCCACCAGGCGGCCTTGGCGCTCGGCGATCCGTAGACCTTCGAGCCGGGCTCGGCGGCGAGCCGGTGCCCGACCTCGGCCTGCACCATGACGATGCCCGACTGCAGCGACGGGATGTGCTCGAGCAGGTGCAGCAGCACGGGCACCGACACGT
>NZ_JBFUCL010000386.1:0-3294 GCF_056405255.1 Agromyces sp. P1_H4
GGCCACGATCGCGTCCGCGACGCGCGCCCTCGCCGAGTCGCCGGGCGTCGAGCTCGTCGCGGTCTCGCCCGTGTACGAGACGGCTGCCATCACCGACGCGGGCGTCGACGCCGACGCGCCGGGCTACCTCAACGGCGTGCTCGTGATCGACACGGTGCTCGCGCCGCTCGACCTGCTCGACCTCCTGCAGGCCATCGAGACCCAGCACGGCCGCGTGCGCACGACGCACTGGGGCGATCGCACCCTCGACCTCGACCTCATCGACGTCGACGGCATCGAGCTCGCGAGCGAGCGGCTCACGTTGCCGCACCCGCGCGCCTGGGAGCGCGCGTTCGTGCTGCAGCCGTGGCTCGACGTCGACCCCGACGCCGTGCTGCCCGGCCGCGGGCCGGTCGCCGTGCTGCGCCGCGACGCCCGCGACGAGGTGGTGCGCCGATGAAGCGCACCCACGCGTCCACGATCGTCGCGTTCGTGCTCGCCGGCATCGTCGCGGGCTACCTGATCGATCTCGCCATCGTCTCCGCCGGGGCGAGCGCCATCGTGCCGCCCCTGTCGCTGCCGATCACCCTCACGGGCGTCGGCGTGCTCGTCGTGGCGTTCGCGTGGCCGGTGCGCCGGGCCGTCAAGGGCAAGGCCACCAAGCACCTCGACCCGTTCCGGGCGATGCGCACGGCCGTGCTCGCGAAGGCGTGCAGCCTGAGCGGATCGCTCGTGTTCGGGTTCGGCCTCGGCATCACGGTGTTCCTCCTCACGCGCAGCGTGGTGCCCTCACCCGAGACGGTCTGGATCGCGTTCGCCACCGCGATCGGGGCCGGGCTCCTGCTCGCCGGGGGCCTCGTCGCCGAGGCGTTCTGCACCCTCCCGCCCGACGAGCCCGAGACCGAGAAGGAAGGGCACGTGCATGCCTGAGATCCGCGACGCCCACGCCGGCGAGCCGCCGGCGGTCGAGCCCGCGGCACCCGGTGACACCGGCTGGCTGCGCGTCTCGCCGAAGTACATCGTCGTCGAGGTGGTCGGGTCGCTCATCGGCATGGTCGTGTTCGTCGGCGCCTTCACCATCGCCTACCTGCTCTGGGGCCAGTGGTGGGCGCTCTGGGCCGCCATCGTCATCGGCGTCGCGTCGCTCGTGGGCATCGCGTTCGAGCCGCGGCGCGTGCGGTCCATCGGCTACCGCCTGCGGGAAGACGACCTCCTCTTCCGGCGCGGCATCATGTTCCAGCGGCAGGTCGCCGTGCCCTACGGCCGCATGCAGCTCGTCGACATCACCCGCGGCCCAGTAGCGCGCGCGCTCGGCCTCGCCGACCTCAAGTTCGTGACGGCCGCCGCATCGACCGCCGTGACCGTGCCGGGCCTTCCGATGGAGGAGGCCGATCGGCTGCGCGACCAGCTCGTCGCGCTCGCCGAGACCCGTCGGGCGGGGCTGTGACCGCACCGGTCCGGCATCCGCCGGTCACGAACCTCGCCGACGGCGAGTGGCACCGGCTGCATCCGGCGAGCCCGCTCCTGCGTGGCGGCCTCGTGTTCATCGCCGTGCTCGGCTTCATCATCGCCAACCTCCGCGAGCGCGTCGTCGACATGTTCCTCGTGCTCTTCGCACCCGACCTCGACGACGGCTTCGACGTGCAGTACGAGCAGTGGCAGGGCGACTGGGCGAACGACCCGATCGGCGGCATCGTCACGAACGGGCTCGTCGGCTGGGCCATCMTCGCCGTCGCCCTCGTCATCGTCGCGGTGATCATCGGGTTCTGGCTGTCGTGGCGCATGCACACGTTCCGCATCACGAACGAGGCGGTGGAGGTGCGCAGCGGCATCCTGTTCCGCTCGCATCGGAGCGCCCGGCTCGACCGCATCCAGGGCATCAACGTCACGCGTCCGCTCTTCGCGCGCCTGTTCGGCACGGCCAAGCTCGAGGTCTCCGTCGCGGGGCAGTCGGCCAACGTCCAGCTCTCCTACCTCGGGTCGGCCCTCGCCGACGGACTGCGCGCCGACGTGCTCCGGCTCGCGTCGGGCGCGCGCGCCGAGCGGGCGTCGCAGGCTGCGGATGCCGCGGGCACGACGCTTCCCGACTCGCCGAACCCTGCACCCGGCACCCAGCAGCGCGCCAACGTCTCCGCAGTGCTCGGCCAGCGGGTCGACGAGTTCCTCGCGCCCGAGCTCGACCCGTCGCTCGCGCCCCCCGAGTCGGTGGTGCACCTGCCCCTGGGCCGGGTCATCGGCTCCACGCTCCTCGGCGGCTCGACGGCGTGGGCGGTCATCCTCGTCGCGATCATCGTGGTGGGCGTCACCACGGGGCAGCTGTGGGTGCTGTTCTCGTTCGTGCCCGCCGCGATCGGCCTCGTGAGCTACGTCTGGTCGCGCATCACGAAGTCGCTGCGCTACTCGATCGCCGGCACGCCCGACGGGGTGCGCATCGGCCACGGCCTGCTCTCGACCGGCAACCAGACCATCCCGCCGGGGCGCATCCACGCGATCGAGGCGAACCAGTGGATCCTCTGGCGCGCATTCGGSTGGTGGACGATTCGCATCAACGTGGCGGGCCAGTCGGTCAGTGCCGGCAACGATGCCGCGCAGCGCACCCTCGTGCTCCCCGTCGGCACGGTCGCCGACGTGCACCGGGTTCTCGGGCTGCTGCTGCCCGACTCGGCGGCGGCGGTCGATCCGCTCGTCGACGCGGGCCTCACCGGCCGCGACGGCGGCGGGGGATTCTCGCGCACRCCGCGCCGGGCCGCCTGGCTGCGTCCGTTCTCCTGGCGCCGCATCGGGTGGGCGGCGGGCGACGGCGTCGTGCTCATCCGCCGGGGCTGGCTGCTGCGCAGCCTCGCGTTCGTGCCGCTCGCCCGCATGCAGTCGGTCGCCGTGAGCGTCGGTCCGGTGCAGCGGATGCTGCGGCTCGCCTCCGTGCGCATCCACACGGTCGCCGGCCCGGTCGTGCCGAACCTGCCCGACGCCGAGCGCGACGAGGCCGATCGCCTCTTCCAGCGGCTCGCCGACGAGGCCGTGGAACGGGCCGCGAGCGACACGTCGCACCACTGGGGCGCGCCCACGATCACCGGGGAGTCCACCGATGCCGGCTGAGCGCGCGGGCCGGCTCGGCGTCGGCACGATCGGCGCGGGGCGGGTGGGCGCCGTGCTCGCGTCCGCCCTGGCCAACGCGGGGCACGCGCTCACCGGCATCGCGGCGGTCTCGACGCCGAGCCGCGAGCGAGCCGCGGTCATGCTGCCGGGCGTCCCCGTGCTGCCCATCCCCGACATCGTCGAGCGCAGCGAGCTCGTGCTGCTCGCCGTGCCCGAGTC